>NZ_QXXA01000012.1 GCF_009911265.1 Senegalia massiliensis
ACAATGCCAGGGCTTCCTAAAACACCTGCAGCAAATAATATGTATCTTTCTGATGAGGGAGAAATTAGTGGGTTATTTTAAAGATTGGAGAGATAAAATGAATAATAAAATTTTAATTAAAAATGCTAATCAAGTAGTAACATGTAGTGGTAGTAATCAAAAAAAAGGATCAGAAATGAATGAGCTTCATGTGATAGAAGATGGTTGTATTATTATAAAAGATGATAAGATAGAAAAGGTAGGAACATCTGAAGAAATATTAAAAGATATTGATGAAAAGGAATATAATATTATAGATGCTAAAAATAAATGTGTTTTACCAGGTTTCATAGATTCTCATACTCATGTTGTATTTGGTGGATATAGAGCAGAAGAATATAATATGCGATTAAAAGGCATAGATTATATGGAAATAATGAAACGTGGTGGAGGAATTCAAAGTACTACTGAGGCTACTAAAAAAGCTACATTAGAAGAGTTGGTACAGTTAGGTATTAAAAGACTTGATTCTATGGTTTCATTTGGAGTTACAACAGTAGAATCAAAAAGTGGATATGGATTAGACTTAGATACAGAAATAAAGCAATTAGAAGCAATGAAAAAGTTAGATGATATTCATCCTATTGATATATCAAAAACATTCTTAGGTGCACATGCAGTTCCACCTAAATATAAAGGTAAAGAAGATGAATTTATAGACTTTATAATAGAAACAGTACTTCCGAAAGTAGTAGAAGACGATTTAGCAGAATTTTGTGATGTGTTTTGTGAGAAAGATGTTTTTTCAGTAGAACAATCTAGAAAGCTTTTAAAAAGTGCTCAAAAGTTAGGATTAAAATCAAAATTACATGCTGATGAGATAGTACGTATAGGTGGTGCAGAGCTTGCAAGTGAAATTGGTGCTATTTCAGCAGATCATTTACTTAGAGCATCAGATCAAGGTATAAGAATGATGGCAGAAAATAATGTAGTAGCTACACTTCTTCCAGGCACAGCTTTTAGTTTAAAAGAAGAATATGCTAGAGCAAGAGATATAATAGATTCAGGATGTGCTGTGGCACTTGCAACAGATATGAATCCAGGAAGTTGTTTTACTGAATCTATACCACTTGTAATAGCACTAGCTACTCTTTATATGAATATGAGTATAGAGGAGACAATAAATGCTCTTACTATAAATGGTGCAGCAGCTATAGATAGAGCTGATACTGTGGGTAGTATTGATGAGGGTAAGAAAGCAGATATTGTAATACATGAATTTCCAACATATGATTATATACCATATCATATAGGGGTAAGTACTGTAGAAAAAGTTATAAAAAATGGTAAGTTAATATTTGATAAAATAAAAAATGAGGCCTAAGCTAAGGCTTCATTTTCATTATATACAATACTTTCTATAACTATATTTTTCTGTGTCATTAAATCAATAGTATTATTAGTAGATAGAATTTTTATTTTAGGTCTTAATGGAAATCCTGTGTTTATTGATTTTACAATACCTATATTTTTATTACTTAATTTTACCATAGTGCCTATTGGATAAGGTATTATTTTATTTGAAAATTTTCTAACTAAATTTATATCGAAATGATTTGAACAATTTGCATATAAAAATTCTAAGGCATCATTTGGAGTCATTGCAGATCTATAAGGCCTATCTGAAGTCAATGCGTCATATACATCACAAATACTAACAATTTTAGCTAAAAAATATATTTGTTCTTGTTTTAACCCTTTTGGATAACCTGATCCATCAATTTTTTCATGGTGTTGTAATGCTATGATTCTAGCTGGAGAAGGAATTTTATTACTAGCTTTTAGGTATTCATAACCATCTAAAGCATGTTTTTTCATTATTTTAAATTCTTGATTTGTTAACTTTCCATTTTTATTTAAAATTTTTGAAGGAGTTAAAGTTTTTCCAATGTCATGGAGTAGAGATCCAATTGCTAGATACTTTAAATGCTCTTTTTTTAGACCAAGTTCAATTCCTAATATTATTGAGAAGATTGATACACTTAAGCAATGCTCATATGTATAGTTATCTGCACTTTTAATATCTACTAGATTAACCATTATATCTTTTTGGCAGAGTATATCATCTAATAATTCTTCAGCTATATTTGAAATGCTAGATATATTTTTATCTGCTTTATCTATTGAATTTTTATTATATAAATTATTATTTGAATAGTCATGTTCAAAACTATTATAAGTTTCTTTTAACTTTATAATAGCTTTACTTCTAATTTGTGGGGAGATTATGTCATTTAGTTCTACATCTGAGTATTTATCCATTATATATATAGAATATATTCCGAAAGATTTAATTCTTTTAATATAGTTAGAGGATAATCTTGTACCTTTTGCAAGTAAAGTTTTTCCTTTTTCATTACATATATTTTTACCTAAAAGAGTTCCTTCTTTAACAAATGATATTGGCATAAAACGCAAAATAAATCCCCCTTAAAATAATGTAACGAGGAGCTAGCTCCTCGTTATATTATACTATAATTTGATATTGTTCTCAATTAGAATATAGCAGCACCAAATATAAGGGCAATTATAAACAATATTAAGAATATAATAAATAATATTTTTGCAATACTTGCTGAAGCACTTGCAACACCTCTAAAACCAAAGAAACCAGCAATAACTGCTATAACTAAGAATATTAATGTCCATTTCAGCATTTTAAATTCCTCCTTTTTATAATTAATAATATTAATAAAAATATAGCCTAAACTATTTAATTTAAACAGTTTTAAATTAAATTTTATTTATGTTATTATTAGTATAGGATTGGGTAAAAATATAAGGTAAAGCTTAATTGGATAACAGTAAAATAAATTAGGAGGTAGTTTTAAGTGGATTATAAAAATAGAGTAGAACAACTAAAAGATGAAATGATAAGTTCTATAAAAGCGTTGGTAAATATACCAAGTGTAAAAGATGAAAATAGTAAAGATACACCATATGGAGAAGACATAGATAAGGCACTTAAAAAAGCTTTAGAAATTTGTGATAATTTAGGATTTGAAACATACTATGATGCAGAAGGATATTATGGATATGCAGAAATAGGTGAAGGTAAAGAAATGTTAGGCATATTAGGACATCTAGATGTTGTACCTGCAGGAGAACTATCTAATTGGAATACTGATCCATTTGAAGCCCAAATTAAAGATGGTAGATTATATGGTAGAGGAACTCAGGATGATAAAGGGCCAACAGTTGCTGCAATATATGCTGTGAAGGCACTTATGGATTCAGGAATAAAATTTGATAAAAGAATAAGATTTATATTTGGAACAGATGAAGAAAACCTTTGGGGTGGAATAGATAAGTATATGGAAAAAGAAGAAGTTCCTACATTAGGATTTACTCCAGATGCAGAGTTTCCTATGATACATGCAGAAAAGGGCTTATTACAATCAAAATTAAAATCTGAATCCAGTGGAAAGTTAGTATTATCAGGAGGTAATGCATTTAATGCAGTTCCAGATAGAATTGGTTATAGTGGAGAGTATAATGAAAGATTAAAACAAGAATTAGATAATTTAGGTTTTGAATATGAAGTGCAGGGAGAGACTATTTATGTAATAGGAAAAGGTGCTCATGCTTCTCAACCTCATAATGGAATTAATGCTATAGCTCTTATAGCAATTGCACTTAATAATATTGGCGTTGAAAGTAATGCAATTAAATTTATAGCTGAAGTAATAGGTGAAGATTATAATGCTAAGAATATATTTGGAGAATGTGAAGATGAACCATCAGGTAAGATAACATTTAATATAGGTAAACTTAATATAGATGAGAATCAAGAAGAAATAGCAATTGATATAAGAATACCAGTTACTAAAGATAAAGAAAAAATAGTTGATGATATAAAACAAAAGGTAAAAGAATATAATATTGAATATGAAGAATTTGATTTTCTTAACTCACTATATGTTCCTAAAGACCATAAACTCATTAAAACACTTAGAAAAGTATACGAAGAAGAAACAGGAAAAGATTCTACACCTTTAGTTATAGGGGGAGCTACTTATGCTAGAGCAATGGACAATTGTGTAGCATTTGGAGCAGTATTTCCAGGTCAAGAAAAAGTAGAACATCAAGCGAATGAATATATTGAGGTAGATACACTTATTGAAGTGACAAAGATATATGCAGCTGCAGTTTATAATTTGACAAGATAATATTGTCGGTTTATTATATAATAGATTAAATAAAATTTTTAGGAGGATATGTATGAAAAATTTAGAAATAGAATTAACTAATGAAACTGGTTTACATGCTAGACCAGCAAGCCTTTTCATCAGAGAAGCATCAAAATATACATCTGATATTGTAGTAGTAAAAGATGGTACAGAATATAATGGAAAGAGCATAATGGGTATATTAAGTATGGGAGCTACAAAAGGTGACAAGTTAAATATTAAAATAGATGGCTCAGATGAAGAAGAAGCTTATGAAGGCTTAAAGAATCTTTTTGAAAATGAGATAAAATAAGACTCATTTAAAAAATATAAACCATTCTTTAGATAAAGGAATAGTATAAAGTAAGTTCAATTATACTACTTTGTTTGAAAGGATGGTTTTTTTATGCATACAATTAAATATATAGTTAGACCAGGGGATAGCTTATATCTAATAGCTAGACAGTTTAATGTAGATATGAGTGAAATAAATAGAATAAATAATTTGACTAATTCTAATATTTATGCAGGACAAATATTAGAAATTCCTCTAGAAAATTATACAGTAAAATCTGGAGATAGTTTATATTCTATAGCAAATAGATTGAATGTACCTATAGAAAGTTTGATGATAATAAATAATTTAGAAGATACTAATTTATCTATAGGACAAATATTAAAAATTCCTTATTATACTGAAATGATAGTAAATGTAGATGTAGCTAACATTAGGCTTGGACCCTCTACTGAATTCGATGTAATTGCACAAATGGTTAGAGGCGCAAAATTACCTGTAATAGAAATAAATGATGAGTGGACAAAAGTTGAACTTTATGATGGAAGACAAGGATTTATTAAAAGTACACTTGGAAATTTAAAAGTATATGGTGGAGAAAAACCTATAGTAGCTATATTAGGATATTATACATTAGAAGAAGGAGTGGCTCTTCCAAGCTCCTATGATTCTTTCGTAGCAAACAAAAATGAATTAACTGAAGTTCCTCTATTTTTGTTTAGAATATCTGAAAATGATCCTACTACTATAGAAAAATTTGGAGATTTTACTAATCAATATGTTGAAGATGTCATAGAAATTGGACATAAATCTAATGTAAAGATGCTTGCTTTAATTCATAATTTACTTTATACAGGAGGAGTAGAAAGAGCAAAAGAAATAACATCTCAGATGTTAGCTAATGAACAGACCAGATCTACTTTTATAGAAAATACTATTGAGCTTATAGAAGGATATGGTTTCGATGGAGTTAATATTGATATCGAAGATGTAGATATTAAAGATAGTGATAAATTAACTATGTTTTTCGAAGAATTAGGAGAAGCTTTATCTAAAAGAGGTTATTATTTATCTGCTTCAATTCCATCAAGAGTAAGTGATGAACCATTTAATCCTTTCTCTGATCCTTTTAATTATGCATCAATAGGAGAAGCAGTAGATGAATTTGTAGTAATGTTATATAACGAACATGGATGGCCAGGAAGTGGACCAGGTCCTGTAGTTTCAATAGGTTGGATGGAAAGAGTATTAAATTATACAATGACAAAAATGCCAAGAAGAAAAATAATGGCTGCAGTATCTGTTTTTGGTTTTGACTTTAATTTAGATACTGGAAAAAATTCTTATGTAACTTTTGAGAGTGCTATGAATTTAGCAGATAAATATAATAAAGAGGTAATATTTGATGAAGAAACAAAAACTCCTTATTTTAAGTATGTAGATGAAGAAGGAAATAATCATGAAGTTTGGTTTGAAAATGCTGAAAGTATAAAAGCCAAAATAAATCTTGCTAATAAACTTGGGATAAAAGGAATTGCACTTTGGAGACTAGGAATGGAAGATGAATCAATGTGGAATATGATAAGAGAGGATGTAGTAGTTAAGAGATTTTAGGGGTTTTATACCCCTTTTTTTTGGGTACATTTAATTAAGTAGCAGAAAGGAGTTAAATCTATGAATAAATCAAAGTTTAAAGGATTGACACAGGAAGAAGTTAAAAAATCTAGAAATTAAAATGGAGATAATAAGATTAAAAAAGGTAAAAGTAGAATGGTATGAGTTTCTTTGAATAGCAATTGCTGTAGTAATAGCAATATTTGTAAGTATTTATTCAGATTATAGTAATGAAAAATCATTTAAAAACTTCAAGAACAAGCTTCACAAATAGAATGTAAAGTATTTAGAGATGGAAAATTAGAGAAAATATCCATAGAATACATAGTTAAAGGTGATAAAATATTAGTTCAATTAGAAATCTCAATAAAATACTGAAGTAGTATATGAACAAGATAACAAGGAAAAACTAGAAGTTGTAGGTGGAGATTTTATAGAACAATCTAAAAAATTATAATGTAGAAATAGTCTATAAAATCCATTAAACAAGTACAAGATGTTGGAATACAAGTAGTAATGATAACAGGTGATAAAAAAGAAATTGCAATTGCAATAGCAAAAGAATCAAATATTATAAAAATTGATTGATATAGCAAGAAATTAATATTTAAAAATATAAATTAAAGGAAGTGGATATCTATGATAGATTTAAATAAATCTATTGAATTAGTTAAAGAGTGGGCATATGAAGCTGGAAAAGCTCAAAAGGATAATTATGAGAAAGAAGATTTACAAATTTCTACTAAATCATCAGATATAGATTTAGTTACAGAAATTGATGATTTATCAGAAAAAATAATAATAAAAGGAATAAAAAGAGAGTATCCCGATCATGATATTTTATCTGAAGAATCAGAGTTTGAAAAGACTGATTCAGATTATTTATGGATAATAGATCCTTTAGATGGGACAACTAATTATGCACAAGGACTTCCAATATTTGCAGTATCCATTGCATTGGAGTTTAGAGGTAAAATAGTTTTAGGAGTAGTATACAATCCTATGTTAGATGAAATGTTCTCAGCAGTAAAGGGAAAGGGTACATATTTGAATGGCAAAGAAATAAAGATAGGTGGAAAGGATGAATTGATTAAGTCTGTAATAGCAACGGGTTTTGCTTATGATAGAAATACAAATGAAAACAATAATATATCTAATTTTTCTAAGATTTTACCTAAGGTAAGAGGTATTAGAAGAATGGGAGCAGCAGCTTATGATTTAGCTTGTGTAGCATGTGGTAGACTAGATGGATATTGGGAATTTAATTTAAAATCATGGGATGTAGCAGCAGGAATATTAATTATAAAAGAAGCTGGTGGAGAAGTAGTTGATATTTCTGGAGGGAAAAATGTATCAATAATAGCAGGAAATAAAAAGATGATAAAATTAATAGAAAAGGAGATAAAAGCTTAAGCTTTTATCTCCTTGAAAATTGTATATTATTTTTATACCATAGAAATAATAATAAAAGGAATTAAGAAAATAGTTAAAAACCATATAATAATAAACATATGTAACAAAGAAAATTTAAAATAGAAAGGAGAATTTATTAATGAACAGATGGGATTTTCCTAATAATATTAAAGGTCAAGTTCAAGAAAAGCAACCTGGAGTAAATTCAAAAATGGATCCAAAACCTATCTATGAAGATGATAAATACAAGGCAGCAGACAAATTAAAAGATAAAGTAGCAATAATTACTGGAGGAGATAGTGGTATAGGTGGAGCTGTATCCATTCATTATGCTAAAGAAGGCGCAGATGTAGCAGTAATGTATTTAGATGAACATGAAGATGCCAAAAATATTAAAAAAAGAGTAGAAAAAATAGGTAGAAAGTGTTTACTTATATCAGGTGATGTAGGTGATGAACAATTTTGTAAAGATGCAGTGGAAAAAGTCATAGATGAATTTGAAAAAATTGATATATTAGTAAATAATGCAGCTGAACAACATCCAAAAAAGAATATATTAGATATTTCAACAGAACAATTAGAGAAAACATTTAAAACTAATATATTTTCAATGTTTCATATGGTAAAAGCAGTATTACCTTATTTAAAATCTGGAAGCAGCATTATAAATACCTCTTCTATAACAGCATATGAAGGAAATGCAGGTTTAATAGATTATTCTGCTACAAAAGGAGCTGTAACAACATTTACTCGTTCATTATCGCAAGCTTTAATTGATAAAAATATAAGAGTAAATGCAGTGGCACCAGGTCCTATTTGGACACCTCTTATTCCTTCATCATTTGAAGCAAGTCATGTAGCAGGTTTTGGAGATGATCAACCTATGAAAAGACCAGGTCAGCCAGTAGAATTAGCTCCAGTATATGTATTTTTAGCATCTGAAGATTCTTCATACATGTCAGGTCAAATGATACATATAAATGGTGGAGCAGTAGTAAATGGATAATATATGATTATTAAAAGCCGTCATAAATATTTATGGCAGCTTTTTTTGGGTATATAATATTATAAATATAAAAATTAAGGAGTTGCAAAAATGAAACGATTATCTATTGTATTTATAATAGCTGGAATAATAATATTATTATTTCCCACATTAAATAGAGGGTACAAAGATTATAAAAGGGAAAAAGTACTTGAGCAATGGCAACAAAGCATGAATGATATTTCAACTATAGAAAGTTCTAAAAAGAATGATAGTCCACAAGATAGTCTTAACAAGTATATATTAAAAATAGATAAAATAGAATTATATATGCCTGTATTAGATGGAGCAACAGATGAGAATTTAGATATATCTTTATCTAAGATGAATCATACAGCAGAACCTGGGGAAGTTGGAAACTTTGCTGTAGCAGGGCATAGAAGTTATACTTATGGGCGACATTTTAATAGATTAGATGAATTACAAAAAGGTGATATATTAACTGTTGAAGCTAAAAATAAAAATTATAAATATGAAGTAGAAGAGACTTTAGTTGTTGAACCAGAAGAATTATGGGTTTTAGAAGGAAATAATAAAGACAAAGAAATTACACTTGTTACATGTACTCCAATAAAAGTAGCTAGTCATAGGTTAATTATAAAGGGGAAATTAGTTGAATAAATATGTTATAATTGATCTATACAATATGGGGGAATGATATGGGGTACTTATTACTTGCAATAATATGTAGTTCATCTATAGCTATAATATTTAAGTTTAGTGAAACAAATAATTTAAATCGTTATGCTGTAACTACAATGAATTATTTTACAGCTTTTATAGTAAGTCTTATTTTAAGTATAGTAGAAGGAAATATAATTTTAAAAGGATATGATAGCTTTTTTTATGAGTTTAAAGATGTAGTTTTAAAAGGGAATGCACTTTTTTCTCCAAGTAGTAGTTTTATTTGGGCCATTATAGTTGGTGTATTTGCAGGAGTATTTTTCTTTTTATCTTTTCTATACTATCAGATAAGTGTAAAAAACAATAGTGTAGGTCTTGCAGGAACTTTTGCAAAGCTTGGAATACTTGTACCTATGAGTTTTTCTATAATATTATGGAGAGAATTTCCTACATATATTCAATGGATAGGTATAATTCTATCTCTTATTTCAATAATAATAGTTAACATATCATTTAAGAAAAACCATATAAAAGATATACATATAAGTTTAATACTATTATTTCTATTTGGTGGATTTGCAGAGTTTTCTAATAAGATATTTCAAAAATATGCAATATCAGAGTATAAATCAATATTTTTATTTTTTGTTTTTTTTATAGCTTTTATAATTAGCTTAATAATGACTTTAAAAAAGAAAAAGAAAGTTAATAAGATTGATTTAATTACAGGAATATTAGTAGGTATACCCAATTTGTTTTCTTCCTTTTTTTTAATACTCTCATTAAACCATATGAAAACTTCTGTAGTATTTCCAATATATAGTGCAGGTAGTATTATAATTATAACACTTGTTGGAACATTGTTTTTAGGAGAAAAACTAGAAAGAAAAGAAATTGTTGCAATTTTTATGACGGTTATAGCACTTATTTTAATTAATTTATAGTTTTTAGTTAGTATAAGAATAAAGAGAGGTGAAAATTATGATAGGAGCATTTTTTGATATTGATGGTACACTTTACAGGAATTCGTTAATGATAGAACATTTTAAAAAACTAATTAAATATGAAGTTATAGATGAGGCAATATGGCATAGTCATGTAAAGCACACATATGAAAAATGGGAAAGAAGGTATGGTGATTTTGAAGACTATCTTGAAGAATTAGCTGATATTTATGTAAATGAACTCAAGGGAATAAATAAATCACATATAGCATTTATAGCTCATCAAGTAATAAGATTAAATGGAGAAAAAGTATATAAATATACTAGAGATCGTATAAAATGGCATCATGATCAAGGACATAAAGTTTTCTTTATATCTGGTAGTCCAGAGTTTTTAGTGGAAAAGATGGCAGAAAGATATGATGTTACTCAATTTAGAGGTAGTAAATATGTATTAGATGAGAATGATAATTTCACTGGTGAAATAGTTAAAATGTGGGATTCTTTTAATAAACAAAGAGCTTTAGATGAATTTGTTGATAAATTTAATATTGATTTAAAAAATAGCTATGCATATGGAGATACATCTGGAGATATTTCAATGTTTAAAATGGTTGGAAATCCTATAGCTATGAATCCAAATAGAGAATTATATGATTTTATAAAAAATGATGATGAATTATCAAAGAATACTACAATAATTATTGAAAGAAAGGATATAATATATAAAGTAGATTCAAATGTTGAAACTTTATTATAAATTTTAAAAAATCTTGACAAATATTTATATTTTGATATATTATTAAGCAAACTATATAATTAAAAGTTATGATGAGGAGAGTAGTATAAATTATTATTTATAGAGAGATAATCCATAGGCTGAAAGATTATTATTAATATTTATATGAAAATCACCTTGGAGCAATATGTCTGAAATTAGTAAGACATTTCGCAGAAATGCGTTATATTTATTTAAGTGATAGTATTTTTACTATAATTTGGGTGGTACCGCGATAAATTCGTCCCTAAGCATATGCTTAGGGATTTATTTTTTATATAAATTATTTAAAGAAAAGGGTGAAAAAATGGATAAATTTGAGCAATTATCAAATGAAGATGTAAAGACGAAAGAAAAAGATATATCTGATTTTTGGGATGATGTAGATATATTAGAAAAAAGCATAGAAACAAGAGAAGGAAAAAAACCATTTATATTTTATGAAGGTCCACCAACTGCTAATGGAAGGCCAGGAATCCATCATGTACTTGCAAGAACATTAAAAGATTCTGTGTGTAGATATAAGACTATGGAAGGCTATCAAGTTAAAAGAAAAGCAGGATGGGATACACATGGATTACCTGTAGAAATTGAAGTTGAAAAACAATTGAATTTAAATAACAAACAGGAAATAGAAGAATATGGCCTTGATAAATTCAATGAAAAGTGTAGAGATTCAGTATTTAAATATGAAAATTTATGGAGAGAAATGACTAAAAGAATGGGATATGCTATTGATTTAGATAATCCTTATATAACACTTGATAATGACTATATAGAGTCAGTGTGGTGGATATTAGATAAATTTAATAAAGAAAATATGATTTATGAAGGACATAAGATATTGCCATATTGTACTAGATGTGGTACTGGACTTGCATCTCATGAAGTTGCACAAGGTTATGAAGAAATTAAAACAAATACAGTTATAGTTAAGTTTAAAAGAAAAAATATAGATGAATATTTTCTTGTATGGACTACTACTCCATGGACACTTGCTGCAAATGTTGCTTTAACTGTACACCCTGATGTAAAATATGCAAAAGTTAAATCTGATGGTGAAGTGTATTATTTAGCAGAAGATTTATTAGATAATGTATTAGGAGATAGGGGATATGAAGTTTTAGAAAAGCTTACAGGTAAAGATTTAGAATATATGGAATATGAACAATTAATGCCTTTTGTAGAAGCTGATAAAAAAGCATTTTTTGTAACTGTTGCAGATTATGTAACTACAACTGATGGTACTGGTATAGTACATTCAGCACCTGCATTTGGTGAAGATGACTATAATACTGGAAGAAGATATGATTTACCTGTATTACAACCTGTAAATGAAGATGGGAAATACACGACAACTCCATGGGAAGGCATGTTTGTAATGGATGCAGATATAGAGATTATAAAATGGCTTGCTGAGAAGGATAAATTATTTAAAAAGCAAAAAATGGCTCATAATTATCCTCACTGTTGGAGATGTAAGACTCCATTATTATACTATGCAAAGCCTAGTTGGTATATAGAAATGACCAAACTTAAGGATCAATTGATAGAAAATAATAATAATGTAGAGTGGTATCCAGATTATGTAGGAGAAAAGCGTTTTGGAAACTGGTTAGAAAATTTAAATGATTGGGCTATTTCTCGAAGTAGATATTGGGGTACACCACTTAATATTTGGAGATGTGATAGTTGTGACCATACAGAGAGTATAGGATCTAGAAAAGAACTTGTTGAAAAATCTATAGAGGATATAGATGAAAATATTGAACTTCATAGACCATTTGTAGATGATGTTCATATAAAATGTGAGCATTGTGGTTCAACTATGACAAGGGTAAAAGATGTTATTGACTGTTGGTTTGACAGTGGTTCTATGCCTTTTGCGCAACATCATTATCCATTCGAAAACAAAGATAATTTTGATGAATTATTTCCAGCAGATTTTATATGTGAAGGTATAGATCAAACTAGAGGTTGGTTCTATTCATTACTTGCTATATCAACTTTTGTTAAAGGAGAAGCTCCATATAAAAAAGTTCTTGTAAATGACCTTATATTAGACAAAGAAGGCAAAAAAATGTCTAAATCAAAAGGAAATACAATAGATCCTTTTGAAATGTTTGATAAATATGGTGCAGATGCACTTAGATGGTATCTATTATATGTATCACCAGCTTGGTCACCTACTAAGTTTGATGAAGAAGGCTTAAAGGAAGTACAAAGTAAATTCTTCTCAACTATTAAGAATGTATATAACTTCTTTACACTATATGCAAATACTGATGGAATTGATCCAAAAGAATTTAATATTGATTATAAAAATAGACCAGAAATAGATAGATGGATTCTTTCAAAATATAATAACCTTATAAAAGTTACAAAAGAAAATATGGATAAATTTGATTTAACAAAAGTAGTAAGAGAAATACAAGAATTTGTAAATGAAGATCTAAGTAACTGGTATATAAGACGTTCAAGAAGAAGATTCTGGGCTACAGAATTAACTGATGATAAAAAAGCAGTATATAATACAACATATGAAATATTACTTGGTATTTCAAAGATGGTTGCACCATTTGCACCATATATTTCTGAAGAAATCTATAGAAATTTAACTAATAATTTATCTGTTCATGTAGATTATTACCCAGAAACTAATAATGAGTTAATAGACCCTACAGTGGAAGAAAAAATGGATTTAGTAAGGGATTTAGTTAAATTAGGAAGAGCTTCGAGAGAACAAGTAAGAATAAAAGTACGTCAACCAATATCAGAAGTTATAGTTGATGGAAAATATGAAGATTTAATTTCAGATTTAGTTCCTTTAATCAAAGAAGAATTAAATGTTAAAAATGTAGTATTTGCAAAAGATTTAAAAGAATATATGAGATTTAACTTAAAACCTAATTTCCCTGTTGCAGGACCTAAACTAGGTAAAAAGATTAAGTTTTTTGCTAAAGCACTTAATAGTTTAGATTCTACTGAAGCAGTAAACAAACTAGAAAATAATGAAGAATTAACTGTTGATTTAGATGGGGAAGATTTTACTTTCTCAAAAGAACTTGTAGATATAAGAATAGAATCAAAAGAAGGATTTACTGTATCTATGGAGAATAATTTATTTGTAATATTAGATACTACCCTTACAGGTGAGTTATTAAATGAAGGATATGCAAGAGAATTTATATCTAAAGTACAACAAATGAGAAAAAATAATGATTATGAAATGATGGATAATATAAAGATTTATTTTAATGGTAATGTTGAAATAAATGATGCTATTAATAAATATAGTGATTATATAAAGTCTGAAACACTAGCAATAGAAGTAAATAGTGTGGAGGATAAAAATCTAGAAATTCATAATTTAAATGGCCATGACACAGGTATAAAAGTAGAAAGAATTTAATTTATAAGCTAGATCAACTAGATTGATCTAGCTTTATTTTTATTGATTCTTATATTTACATATGTTTTGAATAAATAAAAACATCGTCTAAGACGATGTTTTTTTATTTTGATTAATGTAATATCATGTTTTTTTTATTTAATTCTTTTTGATAAACAACAATAAGCTTGTCCAACTCTTTACTTAATGTAACTATCTCTAAATTAGTGAGTTCATTCAAATTTTTTGCTACTAAATTATTTAAAGCTTCTCTTGTGTTGTTTATTTTTGATAAATAATTTTTATCCATGAATATCCCCCTTTTTATATAATAAAATCTCTAATCCCTTAATATTATTATATAACTATAGTTTATTTTTTTCAAGTTATAATTTAAATTTTTTTAATTATAGTTTTAATTTATAAAAATATAATTAGATATAATTAAACTGTACTTTTAATGTCGAATTGTGTATAATTATAATATAAGATAGGAGGATACTTTATGATTAGATCTAATTTAAGATTAATAATGGCTAAAAAAAGAATAAAAAATGTCACTGAAGTGGCAGAGTTATGCCAAATTTCAAATCCTACTATCACAAAATTAAATAACGATAGAAAACTAGAATCACTTAGCTTAGAAACAATTTTAAAATTATGTGCTGGTCTTGAATGTACAATGGAAGAGCTAATTGAAGTAGATTATGATGAAATTGGAAAATTATTAAAGTGAAATAAAAACTAATTGAAAAAAATTATCATTTAAATGTTTAAAATATCTGGCATAGGGAATATATATTATTGTGAGAGTTAAATTATTATTCTAAGGAGGAAACTGATTTATGGAAAGATTAGTAGGAAAACCAGCACCAGATTTTAAAATGCCAATAGTTAAAGGAAATGGAGAGGAATTTGGTGAAGTAAAATTAGATGATTATAAAGGCGATTGGTTAGTAATGTTCTTTTATCCATTAGATTTCACATTTGTTTGCCCAACTGAAATAACAGGATATAGTAAACAATGTGCAAAATTCGAAGCAGAAGGCGCTAGAGTGTTAGGTGTAAGTACAGATAGCGAACATTCACATAAAGCTTGGATAAATGGTGACCTAGGAAAATTAAACTTCCCACTTGGTGCAGATAAAACAATGAATGTATCAAGAGATTATGGAATTTTAGTAGAAGAAGATGGTGTAGCATTAAGAGGATTATTTATAATAGATCCTGAAGGAATAGTAAGATATTCAGTTGTACATGATTTAAATGTAGGACGTAGTGTAGAAGAAACTCTTCGTGTACTTAAAGCTTTAAAAACTGGTGGATTATGCCCAATAGGTTGGGAAGAAGGAGAAGAATTACTTTAATATATAAGAACAAAACCCCCTTGAAAATTAAGGGGGTTAAAATTTATTCAAATTTATCATAGAATATTAAGTTTTCAGGAATTCCTTTTTCTTTTAACGTTTCAACAGTAGAATCTATCATTCTAGGGCTACCACAAAGGTAAACTTCTTTATTTTCTCCATTTTCCATATATTTATCTATAGCATCAGTTACTCTACCTATATCACCTGTCCATCCATCTTTCTTTTTAGCTCTTGAAAGTGTTGGAACGAATTTAAAATTAGGCAATTTTTGTTCTATTTCTTTTAATTCTTCAACAAAAAATAAATCTTCTATATATCTTGCTCCAAAGTAGAATGTAGCTTTTCTATCTATATTGTTTTCAACCATATGATATAAAATTGATAATATTGGAGCCATACCTGTACCTATTGCTACCATTACCATTTCTCTATCAGTATTTTGATAATAAAAATCTCCATATGGACCATTAAATAATACTTCATCATTTTCATTTAAATGATGATGCACATAAGTTGTAGCAATTCCTTCTGGGACATAGCCTATTATAAGTTTCAATTTATTTTTAAGCATTGGAGATGATGCTATTGAATAAGCTCTATATACCTCTTCGTCACTTCCCTTGTATTTTGGAGCTCTTAACTGTACATATTGTCCTGGCTTAAAATCAATACTACCTTCTTTTATATCGAAAGTTAGATGTTTTATTGTAGGTGTTAAATCTATTATTTTTGACACTTTACCTTCATACTCTCTTACACTAAATAATTCTTCAGGTATTTCAATCTTTATATTTTCTTTTACTTTTACTTGACAAGATAATCGTACATTTTCTTTCATGTCTTCAGGAGTGAGATAACCTAGCTCAGTAGGTAGTACAGGTCCTCCACCTTCTGTTATCTTTACCTTACAATAACCACAACTACCTTTACCACCACAGGCAGAAGGTATAAATATCTTTTGACTTATAAGAGATGATAGAAGGGTATCTCCACCATCTACTACATAATCTTCATCATCATTTATATTAATAATAACTTCTCCATAATTACCTATAGTATTTTTAGCAAGTGTTAAAAGAAATGCCAAAACACCTGTAATTCCAGATATAGCACCAACTGTAATAACAATCGTTCCCATCTAATCACTCCTTTATTGAATCTGTACTATTCCTGAAAAACCAACAAAAGCAAGAGCCATTAAACCTGTTATTATTATAGTTATTCCAGGTCCTTCTAGTCCCTTAGGTACTTTTGCATATTTAAGTCTTTTTCTAATTCCAGCCAGTGCTACTATTGCAAGCATCCAACCTAGTCCTGAACCTAAACCAAACAACAGGGAAACTATTAAATTATAATCTCTAATAACCATAAATAGTGAAACACCAAGTATTGCACAGTTAACTGTTATTAAAGGTAAGAATATTCCAAGGGCATAATATAAATTTGGAAGATATCTTTCAACAATCATTTCAACTAATTGTACAAATGCAGCAATACTTATAATGAATATTATGAACCGTAAGTATTCTAGTCCTAATGGAACTAGCACATAATGATAAATCATATAATTTAGAACTGTAGTAAAAGTAAGTACAAAAGTAACTGCTTGACCAAGTCCTAAAGATGTTTTAATTTCTCCAGATACTGCAATAAATGAACACATACCTAAGAAGTTGGTAAGTATCATGTTATTAGTAAATATTGATGCGAAAAATACTACAAACGGATTTAAACCTTCCATTAGCTAACAGCCTCCCCTTTTAATGAATCTTCTTCTTCACTAGGTAGAAGTGATCTTGCTATCCATATAACTATGCCAAGCATAAAGAATGCACCAGGAGCCATAACCATAATAGTCCATTTAGTAAACCATTCTCCTAATACTTGTATTCCAAATATAGAACCAAATCCTAATAACTCTCTGAAAAAAGCTATAATTAAAAGTATAATTGCATAACCTGCACCAGATGCAATACCATCTAAAAATGAATAAAGTGGCTTGTTATTTTGCGCATATGATTCACAACGTCCCATTATAATACAATTTGTTATAATAAGCCCTACATAAGGACCTAAAGCTTTACTCATAGAAGGATAATAAGCTTTCAAAACAATATCAACTATTATTACAAAAGAAGATATAATAAGTACTTGGACCATCATTCTTATATGTTTAGGAGTATAATTTCTAAGTATTGATACAGTAAGCTCTGAAAAAGAAGTAACAAATATTAAACCTATTCCCATAACAAGAGAATTAAGCATTAAGTTTGTAACAGCAAGTGCAGAACAAATCCCTAATATTTGTCTATATATAGGATTATCTTGCCATAATCCTAAAGTAAATATCTTTTTTACTTTTTTATTTGCCATTTAGATCTTCTCCTTTCATTAGGTCTTTAAATTCTTCTATGTCCTGATTTAATAAGTTTTTTACTGATTTAGAAGTGAGCGTTGCACCTGTAATGGCATCTACATTTCCATCTGCTGCAGGTCTATATTCAAGATAGTTTTTATTATCTCTATCTAAATCTATATTCCTAAATTGATCTTTAAACCACATTTCATCAATTCTGCCACCAAGACCAGGAGTTTCGCTGTGTGATACAAAATCAACTCCTAAAAGAGTGTTTAGATTTTCATCTACAGCAGCATATCCTTTAATAGTACCCCAAAGACCGTTACCTTCTACAGGAAAGGCATATCCTAATTTCTTACCATCTTTTTCTGCTCCATATATAGTAATATCATCAACCTTAAAAGGTTTTAAATGTTCCTTATATAATTCTTCTATTTTTTTATCGTTATCATTTGGATAATCTACATCGAACACATATAAAAGCGTTTTCCACTCGTCTATTTGTGCATTTTGTGCTATAACATCTTTAGTTGTATAGTTTAATAATGATAATACAAGTGTAAAAAAAGCAGTTACTAATATCATAAAAATAATAGGATAACTAAATGATTTTTTTATATTTTTCATGCTGTAACCTTCTTTCTCTTAGCCTTTTTACTCTTTTTATAATATTTTACTCCTTCATCAATTATAGGGGCAAAAGTATTTCCTATAAGTATTGCAAACATTATACCTCCTGCAAATAAAGCGTATCCTCTTATAATTACTGTGATAGCACCAATTAAAATTCCATAAATCCATTTTCCTTCTTTAGTTTTAGCTGAAGAGATAGGATCAGTTGCCATAAATACTGCACCAAATAACAATCCACCGCTCATAACTCCAAATAGCGGATTTGGTACAGATGTAAATCCTATAAGTCTTAGTATCAAACTTAAACCTACAAAACCTGAAATTACAGCTGTCATAGTTTGCCATGAGGCTGTTTTTGTATAGATTAGATAAATTCCAGCAAGTATTATTAAAAGTGCACTTGTTTCTCCTAAAGAGCCAGATACATTCCCTAGGAATAAATCTATGTAGTTAGATAGTTCTCCAGTTTCTCTAAAATTTAGCATAGGTGTAGCAGTAGCTATAGCATCTACTGAGCTAGTCATATAACGAGTAAAGCCACCTAAAAATGAGTTTGATACATTTGACCAGTCAATAGTAAGTGGTTGTGGGAATGATACATATACAAAGGCTCTTGCAACTAATGCAGGATTAAAAACATTTTTACCAAAACCACCAAATACAGCTTTACCAAAAATTACACCAAATATAATTCCTAAGGTTCCTACCCAATAAGGAGTACTAGGTGGGAGAGTTAATGTAAAGAGAATAGATGTTACAATTACAGCTTCAGATACTTTTCCTTTGCCATATTTCTTTTCAAATATGTATTCTGTAGCACAACCCCAAATTGTAATCCAAGTCATTAATAATAATGACCTCCATCCAAAAAAGTATATTGATGCTAAAATTATTGGTATTAAGGAATAAATAACTTTACGCATCATTTTTTGTTGCATGAAATTATTTTTCAAACTAAAAGACAATATGTACACCTCCATGATTTATTTTTTAACAGGATTTATTTGACTAGATACTTTATACCCAATATTTTCTATAATAAAATAAATAACATAAAAATTTAGCAATATTTTGAATTTTAAGTGCTTAATATAAAACAGAAGTGGTATATATTAAACATAGCATTTATATAAGGAGGAATTACTATGGCTGATGAAGAAGTTAAGAAAAAAGAAGGTATGTATTTCCAATGTTTAGATAATAGGTGATAAATTTATGAAATTAGATCAAATAATAAATAAAGTTGCAAATAGAATCTCCAAACCTTTAGGAATAGATAGAGATTTTGCTATATTAGTACCGCTAATATATGTAAAAGATGAGTTACACATATTATATGAAGTTAGGTCTAAAAAACTTAATACTCAACCAGGAGAAATATCATTTCCGGGTGGTAGAGTAGAAAAAGGAGAAACTTTTAAGGATGCAGCAATAAGAGAAACAATGGAAGAATTAAATATTAAAAGAAAAAATATAAATATTATAAACTCTATTGACTATATAATAATGCCTTTTAATATATCATTATATCCCTATGTTGGAATTATAGAGGATATAAATTTTGAAGATATAAATTATAGTGAATCTGAAGTAGAAAGTATTTTTACTGTTCCATTGAAATTTTTTCTAGAAAACGAACCTGAAAGATATAATATGGGTATCTCACCCCAGATAGGAGATGATTTTCCTTATCATTTAATAAATAATGGAAAAGCCTATGATTGGAGAACAGGGATTTATCCAGTGTTTTTTTATAGATATAAAGACTATGTTATTTGGGGTATGACAGCAAGAATGACAAAGAATTTTGTAGATATTATAAAAGAATAAAATTTTTAATATTAGTCCCTGACTTCTTTTAAAGGAGGTTGGGGATTTTTTTATAAAAAATTATTAAATTTTAAAACTTTTTTTATAGTTATATCGTTATTATATATGGAAATGTTTTTAAAGAGAAAAGGGGTGATATCATGCCTACTGATGAAGAACTTATTGAGGAAATAAATAAGGGGTCTCAAGCTGCAATGGAGGTGCTAGTAAAGAAATATTATAAAAGCATATTTTCTTATATTTATCGTAAAGTTGGGGACTATCATATTTCCTATGATTTAACACAAGAAGTCTTTATAAAAATGATGAAATCAATAAATAAATATGAAGGAAGGGGAAAGTTTAATAATTGGATATTAAAGATAGCTGTTAATCATTGTAATGATTATTATAAAAGTAAAACATTTAAGAATAGAACAAGGGAAACTAAACTAGAAGATAGTATGTCAGAAAATAACGATAAAGTATGGGATTTATTAAAGAAAAAGATAGAAAGAAACTTAGTTAAGAAAGAAATTTTAAGACTACCTGATTATCAAAAAGATGTTCTAATATTAAGGTATTATCATGACATGAAGTTAAAAGAAATAGCAGATATAACAGAGAGCAAAGAATCAACGGTTAAATCAAGGTTAAGGCAAGGTACATGTAAATTAAAGAAAAATCTATTAGGAGGTGAAGATATTGAAAAGAGAAAAAGAAGATTTTGAAACATATAAAGATATGACAGAAGAAGAATTAGATAATTTGTGGTCTATGATGGATCGCTATACTGTTGAATTACCTAGTGAGAAAGAGATAGATAAATCTATAAATGGATTACGAAAATATGTACCTGATAAAAAGAAAGAATATCATTTTATAGATAGATTTTATTATTTAATGAGAAAAGGAATGTTAGAAATATCATTTATTAATAAATTCTTTTGGGTAATAAGTAGTTTATTGTTTGCCATAGGAGTTATTTGGATGTATTTTAATCGAGATATGAATCCATATCTTATAACTATAACATTATCTCCTTTACCTTTTACAATTGGAATAGTAGAAATATTTAAAGGTAGAGATAGAGGTATGATGGAAATAGAAATGACCTGTAAAATATCCTATGGAGAAATACTTCTATCCAAATTAACTATAATTGGATTTTATAATATTATTCTAAACACAATTTTTACATTGTTATTATATTCTATAAGTAATTTTAATTTCTTGAGATTAACTATAATGTGGTTCACTCCCTTTACATTTATCTCTGGAATATCCCTATGGCTAGCTATGAAAATTAAGAGCAGCTATACTATGACTATAATAGTATCACTATGGATAAGTTTAATAATTATGATTATTAATACTCCATTACTCTTAGAGAGGCTTCTTTTAGTAAATATAAGTGCATATGTAGGTATATCAATACTTGGAATTAGTATAAGTTTAATTCAGATAAAAATATTTATAGATAAAAATATAATAAATAAGGAGAGAGGATTATTTGAAATTAATTATTGATAATATAACAATGAAGTATAAAGATAAAATTGCAGTAGAAAATTTTACTGTTAAACTAGATAAAGGAGTATATGGCTTTTTAGGACCTAATGGATCAGGCAAAACTACATTGATGAGAGTATTGGCAGATCTATTAAGGCCAACTAAAGGTAGAATTTTATTAAACGATAGAGATATATCTACAATGGGGGATGACTATAGAGATATATTAGGATATCTACCTCAAAGCTTTGGATTTTATAAAAGCTTTACTGCTCATAAATTTATGATGTATATAGCAGCTTTAAAGGGCATAGATCAATCTAAAGCATTAAAGAAAGTTGATGAATTGTTAGAATTAGTTAATCTTAAAGAACATTGTAAAAGAAAAATTGGAAAATTCTCTGGTGGAATGAAGCAGAGAATAGGAATAGCTCAAGCCTTGATCAATGATCCTAAAATATTGATATTAGATGAACCTACAGCAGGTCTTGATCCAAAGGAAAGAATACGATTCAGAAATTTAATATCAGAAATATCCAAAGATAGGATAGTTTTATTGTCTACTCATATAGTTTCAGATATAGAATATATAGCTAAAGAAGTAATTTTAATAAAAGAAGGAAAATTGTTGGGGATAGATTCTCCAGATAATATATTAGAAAACATGAAAGGAAAAGTATGGAAAGGGACTACGACAGAAGAAAGGTTTAGAAATATAAAGAATGATTATAAAATAAGTAATGTAGTTAGAAAAAATGGTGTACAACTTAGAATAATATCTGATAAAAAGCCTTTTCTAAAGGCTATAGAAGCAGAACCACGATTGGAAGATATGTATCTATATTATTTTGATAAGGAGGTGGAAGAGTGATAAATTTAGTTAAATTTGAGTTATATAAGATAATTAGTAAGAAAAGTTTACTTATTGGATTATTATTTTTTATTTTGATTTATGGATTTGGTACTTTCTATGATTATGAAACTCAAAAAGAGTATAAAAATATTGCAGAAAAAGAATTTAACAGATTTGAAGGGAAACTTACTGAGGAAAAATTAAAATTAGCTCAAGAAGGTCATAAAAAAATTGAGAAGAAAGCTATGGAGGGTTCTCGAAATGGAAAATCCTTTTTAGAGGTGTTAAGTACAAGGGATCATGCGTTAGATGGAGTGTATCAACATGTTTCAATGGTTGCAGGGATACAGAAAAGAAAAGAAGAACGAATAAATGAATTATATAATAGTATAGAAAACAATGTTTTAAATGACTATAAGCATAAACAATCTAAATTAGAATATAATATGCTCAAAGATATATCAAAGCCTGAGATATATGATGAGTCATTTTGGGGTGGAATTTTAGGGTATTTTGACGGTGTAGGGTTCTTGGCTTTAGGTGCTATTTCTTTATTAGGTTTATCTAGTGTATTTACTGAAGAATATAGTACAAGGATGGATAGATTAATTCTTAGCAGTAAAAATGGAAAAAGCAAGGTTATAACATCAAAAATAATATCTGCATTTATCTTTATAGTATGTATGTGTATAATAGTTTTTATAGTTAATTTTATAACTATTTTAATTTTATATGGTAATAATGTATGGAATATTCCAATACAGAGTTTTTCTCCTATAGCATATTCTCCATATGATTTTACAACAATTGAATTCTTATTAATTCAGATATTATTTAATTTTGTTGGTATATTATCCTTTAGCTTATTAGTTTTAGCATTGTCATCCATAAGTAAATCTTTACTTATACCATTTTTTATAGGAGGAATGGTGTATATATTGCCTGTACTTATAAAGATATATCTTCCTTATCCAAAGGGTTACTCTAGTTATGGTTCAAAACATTGGATAGAAACATTAGAGAACTTGAGTTATGTGGGTGTATCGAAAGCATATGATTTATTTAATGGGTTTTATACCCTAAACATATTTGAACGACCAATACTCTATCCCTATGCTGCTATAGTCATTATGATTATCTTAGGAATACTATCTACTATATTTATATATATTAGTTTCAGAAGACATCAAGTTAAAAGTTAAATAAAATAAGCCCATACTTGATAATTCAAGGTATGGGCTTTAAATTATATTATTTTTCTTCTATAACTGGTTTAAAACTTGATACATTATTTGTGTTTTCATTTAGCTTTTTCATTTCTAATGTGATCCATATTCCTGTAACTAATGATGCTAGTATATCAGATACTGGCGCTGCCATCCAAATTCCTTTTAAACCAAATACCTTTGACAATAATATTATACCAGGAATTAAGAAAACCACTTGTCTTGATAAACTTAGAAACATTGCATGCTTAGGCTTTCCTACTGCTTGGAAGTAATTTGAGCATACTATTTGAAAACCTATTATTGGTAGCATAAATAGGAATATTCTTAGTCCGTTTGTTGCCATCTCAATTAAGTTTTTATTATTTCCACCAAAGAAAGAAATTAATTCCTTAGGAAATGCTCTAGTTATAATATATCCTGTAACAGTAATAAAAGTAGCACCTATTACTGCAAGTTTTAGAGCCTTTTTTACTCTATCAAATTGTTTTGCTCCATAATTATATCCAATAATAGGTTGAACACCTTGGTTTATACCAAATATAGGCATAAGTATAAACATGGTAATACTATTTATAATACCAAATGAGGCAATAGCTGTATCTCCACCATAAGTTTGAAGGTTATTATTTAATATAGCATTTATAGCAGATGAAGCTATTTGCATTAGAAATGGTGCAGAACCTATTGCAACAATATTTTTTACTACAGGTAATTGTAATTTGAAATTATCTTTATGAATATTTAAAGAACTTTTGCCTCCAAAGAAATAAGATAATACCCATATAGCAGAAGCAGCTTGAGATATTATTGTTGCAAAAGCTGCACCACGTATTCCCATATCTAATACGAATATAAATATAGGGTCAATAATAATATTTAATGCTGCACCTATTAACATAGTAAGCATAGCCGTTTTAGGGTTACCTTCAGCTCTTATAAAGTTATTCATTCCAAACCCTACAGTTTGAAAAATTGCTCCAAATAATATTATTTGAAGATAATCACGAGAATAAGGAAGTACTGAGCTACTTGCACCAAATAACTTTAATAGTGGATCTAAAAATATAAGTCCTAAAGCTGAAATAATCACAGCTACTATTACAAGTAAAAACATTCCATTACCTAATATTTTTTCAGCTTCCTCTTTTTTGTTTTCACCAAGTTTTATGGAGATTAGGGAAGTAGCACCAATTCCTATAAGCATGCTAAATGCCATTATTATAAGCATTATAGGAAATCCTATAGTTATACCTGCTATACCTAGTTCACCAACTTTACGTCCCACATAAATTCTATCAATTGTATTATATAGTGCATTTACCATCATACCAACTATAGCTGGTATAGAAAATTTAAGTAATAATTTTCCTATAGGAGCATTGCCTAATAATTTTTGTCTATCCATATACTACACCTCACACCTTTGTCATTAATTCAACTACATTCTTTATACTTTTAGAAAATTTTTTAGTTTCTTCTTCATTTAAATTTTGAAATAATACTTTCATTGCATCATCAAATAGAGATTTTTGATATTGCATGTAATTTTCACCTTTTTCAGTAAGGGACAGTAAATATCGTCTTCTATCATTAGGGTCTATCTTTCTTGATACTAAATCTTTTTCTATCAATGAATCAATAAGAGTAGTTAAACTTCCTTTTCTCATACCTAAGTATTTACCTAAGGTAGAAGGAGATAAATATTTATGTCTACCTAAAATCATAATAGTTCTATTTTGATTTTTATTGCAATGGTAGCTTTTATGATTAGTAGTTCTAAAAATTTTACCAATTTTACTATGAAATAATGCTGTGAATTCTAATAAATTTTCATTTATAGAACTTAATTCTTTATCTTTCAAAATTTCACCTCAATTTAATTAGTATAACTAATAGTTAGATTTCTTACTATTAGTATTCTAACTACATTCATATTAAAAGTCAAGTATTGATTGAAAAATATGTTAAAAAGATTATATAATAATATTAATATATTTAAGGAGTGGTAATATGCAAAAGATAAAAAAGGTAGATATAAAAGATAAAAAGAAATTTTATGGATATTTGAACTTGAAATTAACAGGTCTCATATGTGAAGAATCAGATTGGCTTGCTAATTTATCTAATAGTGCAGCACTTTTAGGTTTATTACTAGAGGATATAAATTGGGCAGGATTTTATTTATATAAAAAAGGTGAATTAGTATTAGGGCCTTTTTGGGGAAAGCCTGCATGCACTCATATAGAAATAGGAAAAGGAGTCTGTGGTACAGCAGCAGCAACAAGACAAGTACAAATAGTAGAAGATGTAAACAAGTTTGAGGGGCATATTGCATGTGATGTAGCTTCACGTTCAGAAATAGTAATACCTATAATAAAGGAAGGAGAATTAATAGGAGTACTGGATATAGATAGTCCTATAACTAATAGATTTTATAAAGAAGATGGTAAGTATTTAGAAGCATTTGTAGATATATTAAATAAATATGTAAATTGGGAAGATATAAAATAAAAAATAGGGGGATTAACTGTGAAAAAAATTGAAGTAAGAGAATTAGGGATTTCAAGTTTGGTTAAAGTTACATTATATTTTTCAATTATACCAATAGCTTTAATGATTATAGTAGGGGTATTGGCTTTTATTGCAGGTTTAATTTCAGGAGAAAGAGCAGCTATTGCTTTTGGAATGTTATATCTTGCTATGCCTATAGCAGTTGTAATAATATATGGAGTTACAATGGCTATAGGTGGAGTTTTATATAACGCTTTCTCTTCAAAATTTGGAGGATTAGAAATATTTATAAAAGATAAAGAATAAAAAAGTTCCGTTAATTTATTTTAACGGAACTTTTTTGACTATAAGTACATCTAATTATAAAGAAAAGAGATACAGAAAGAGGTGATTGATATCAATGAGTTAGAAATTAAATTATTAATAAAAAACATAAAAAAAGGTAAATTGGTAGTTTTAAATGAATGGATAGAGAATAGAAAAGAGAAATTATATAAAATTGCTTGGTCTTATTTATATAATCATGAAGATGTAGAAGATGTATTCCAAGATACAATAATAAAAGTATACGAAAATATAAAAAAGTTACATAAGAAAAAATACTTTGAAACTTGGTTTATAAGAATCCTTATAAATGAATGCAAAATGAAACTTAGAAAGAGAAAAAGGGAAATTTTAAAAGAAGAAATAACATACGAAAAAAATCATGAAGATAATTATAATTTTTATGAAGATATTAATAAATTAGAGGATAAATTTAAAGAAGTTATAGTTCTTAAATATATTTCAGAATACACTCAAGAAGAAATAAGTGAAATATTAGATATACCCATAGGCACAGTAAAATCAAGAATATATAGAGGATTAAAAGAACTTAGAAAATTAATGCAGGAGGTGTAATTATGGATTGTGAAAAATGCAAACAAAATATTGTTGACTATATACATGGAGAGACTCAAGACAATGAGGAAGTAAAAAAACATTTAGAAATTTGTGAAGAATGTAAGCTAGAATATGAAAATTTAAAAGAAGCAATAGGTTATTTAAAAACTAATAGCCAAAAAATAAATACTAATAAAGAATTGAAATTAGATAAAAATATAAAAAAGAATAAATTTAAAAGTGTTGGAAGAATAGGAGTTATAGCAATATTTCTTTCAATATTTTTAGTAGCTACAGTATTTGCAGCTGAGAAATTAGGTTTCTTAGATTGGTGGAAAGATAGTAGTAAAATACAAACTAATGCATGGGAAGAATTAATAGAAAATGGTGTCGGACAAAAATTAGATATAAGCACAGAAGACAATGGTGTAAAGATAACAGCAAAAGGAATAATAGCAGATGAAATAAATACTTTGGTACTATTAGAAATAGAAAATTTAAATGAAGATAGAAGGTTAACACCATCATATAATGCTATATTTAAAGATCCTACTCACGTTCCTTGGCCTGTAATAGTAGAAGGGGATATAGAAAATTTTTATGAAGATACATCTTCATTCGTGAATATCACAAATATTTATACTGAAGATGAAAATAAGCTAAACATATTAGTAAATACTAATACTATGACCAAAGACAAAGGAAAATTCACACTAAATATAGATACACTACAAACTATGATAAATGAAAGTGAAGAAGATATTAAATATGTAGAAGGAAACTGGACATTAGAAATAGAAGGAGAAAAAATTTCTTCAAAAATTTATGAAGTAGGGAAGGAAATAGATTTAGATGGAAATGAAGTGATAATTGATAAAGTAGTTATAGCACCAACAACCACTCAAATAGATTATAGATTTAAGGTGGAAAATGAAAAAGTAAGATATAACTTAGATTCAATTGATTTTTCCATGGAATATAAGGGAGAAAGATTTGCTAATTCACCTATAAGTTACGATAAATATTCAGATTACACAGCAGATGATGAAGGATATACTAATAGAAAATATCATCTATATCCTTTATATTTAAAAGATCCAAAAGAAGTTACTTTAAATATAGATACAAAAAGATATTCTACTAGAGGAGCAAGATACTATAATATAGATTGGGACAATTTGCCTCAGACTATAGAATATGACGGAAGCAATTTAACAGTTAAAAGTATAGGTATGGGAGAAGAAGAAACAGAAATAATAATAGAAGAAGATGATAGTAAGGATAGGAAATATTTAAAATCAAATATAACTTTTAGAAAATCTAACAATCTAGAAAATAAAGAATATGATAGACCTTATATGCATAGTGGTGATTATCTTTTGAGAGGTGAATATACAAAATATGAAGTTGAAAATATTAATACAGATGAAAGTGAAGATAAATTAAAAGGATTTGAGAATAATAAGGAATATGTCTACGCAGAAGAACAAAAATTCATTATAAGAAAAAATGACTTTGAAGAAGCTGGAATCCCTGAATTATATAAAAAGAAATATATAATTCCCGAGTATTTAGTGATTCATAGCCAAGAATATATTGATTTTCCCGATAAAAAAGTAGATATAAAACTAAAATAAAGAAAATGTAGGCTTAAGCCTACATTTTCTTTATTTCACTATAACTTGATGATATTTTTTCTTGCCTTTTTTAATCAATAACTTATTATCTACAAAATCTTCAAGTGTAATTTCTTTTTTAAAATCAGTTATTTTTTCATCATTAACTGAAACTCCACCTTGTTTCACAAGACGTCTTGCTTCACCATTTGAAGCAGTAAGTCCAAGTTCTGTCATAAGAGCAAGTAGGCCTATTCCATCTTCAAATTTAGCTTTTTCCATTTCTGTAGATGGGATATTAGTCATATCATTTCCACCAGAGAATAATGCTTTAGCTGCTTTTTGAGCATTCATAGCTTCTTCTTCTCCATGAACTATTTTTGTAAATTCAAATGCAAGTATTTCTTTTGCTTTATTTATTTCTGAACCTTCAAGATTACCAAGTCTTCTTACCTCTTCCATAGGTAAGAATGTAAGCATAGCTAAAGTATTTTCTACATCAGCATCATCAATATTTCTTAAGTATTGGTATAATTCAAAAGGTGATGTTTTATCAGGATCCACCCAAACAGCTCCTGATTCAGTTTTACCCATTTTTTTGCCTTCACTAGTAGTGAGGAGTTTAAAAGTAAGGCCATAAACTTGTTTTTGTTCTTCTCTTCTTACTAAATCTACTCCAGCTATAATATTTGACCATTGGTCGTTTCCACCCATTTCTAATTTACATCCGTATCTTTTATTTAATTCTAAAAAGTCATAGGATTGAAGTAGCATGTAATTAAATTCTAAAAATGATAATCCTTTTTCAAGTCTTGATTTGAAACATTCAGCTGTAAGCATTCTATTTACAGAGAAATGTTTACCAATATCTCTTATAAATTCTATATACTTTAAATCATCTAACCAATCTTTATTATTTACAGCATATCCATTTTCTCTATCTAAATTTAAGTATTTAGATAATTGGTTTGTAAGACCACGTACGTTTTTATCAAGTTGTTCTTCTGTAAGCATTTTTCTTATATCTGATCTTCCTGATGGATCACCTATTTTTGCAGTTCCACCACCTACTAGTGCAATAGGTTTATGTCCTGCTTTTTGCATATGCATCATAACCATAACTTGAACAAAGTGACCTACATGAAGACTATCTCCTGTAGGGTCAAATCCTACGTAAAAAGTAACAGATTCCTTGTCTAATAATTCTCTTATTTCATCTTCATGTGTAGCTTGTTCTATAAATCCACGTTCTACTAAAATATCATATATATTACTCATTTTAAAACCTCCTTATAAATTTCATTTTAAGCAATAAAAAAAGTCCTCTCAAATCCCAAAGGACGAGAAAACTCGTGGTACCACCTTAATTTACATCTTTTTAGATGCCTCATTATACTACGTATCATGTAGAAGTCGCTATAGTTTCCTATAGAAGCTTAAGAATCGTAATTCACTTAATTTTTGGGCAGATTTTTCACCAACCAACCTGTCTCTTATTTCCCTTAAAAAAAGCTACTATTTCCATCAATGCTTATATCTCTATTTTAATATATAATATATATAATAGCCTGAAATGTCAATACATATTCAAATTTTTATAATATAATGTTAATAAAGGAGATGTTTTAATTGGATAGAAAAATAAAAATTAATAAAGATAAAAAGTTGATAATGATAGGAAAAATCAAAGATTATTTTTTAAAAGAAAGAGGAGATGATTTAGGGGATTTAGCTGCTGAATTAGTATTAGATTTTTTTATAGAAGAATTAGCTCCGGATATATATAATACAGCTATAGAAGATAGTTATACATATATAAATGATAAATTGCAGGATTTATTTGCACTTCAAATAGTAAAGAGGAAATAAAAAAATAGACTGCTTCATAACTAATTTAATTAGTTATAAAACAGTCTCGTTTTTAATTTATATTTATTTTACCATTAGTAGTATTTAAGTCAAATATCACTGGATTGTCAATAGAACCTTCTTTGTGAGCTTTTATATTTTGATTTTTATTATTGTAATCATAGACTATATTAGATAAATTTAAGTCTATATTAGAATTAGTGGTATTTGCATCTATTTTATAGGAATTTTCAAATTCATCTAAATCAATATATATCCCTGCATTTGAAGTGATAAATCTAATTGTTTTTATAGAATCTGTGTCTATATTATTTAAATGAATTTTACCATTAGATGTTTTACCTATTACATTTATAAGGTTAGAATCTTCAATTCTTATATAAGAGTTTGAAGTATTTATATTCAATGTATTAATTTCTCCATCATTTACTATAACTTTAGCATTTTTTGTAGATAAAGTTGCCTCATTACATTTTGTGTCGTGTAAATAAATAGGAGAATTTTTAGTTGATAAATCAACAGAATAATCACAGTTTATGTCAGATAAACTTATAGAAGCATTTTTAGTAAATGCAGAAATGTTTTTAGAGTATAAATCTAATATATCTATTTTACCATTAGTAGTATTTATTTTTATATTTTCATATTTCATATGAGGTAATGATATATCTAATTTTACTGCTATATCTGAATCAAATAAAGGTTTTAATATTATATTATTATCTGATTTATTTAAACTCATAATTTTATTTTCTGTTGATATTTTATTTTTTTTCAAATAACAAGTAGCTTCTACATAAATATAATTTTTACTCCATGGATTTATATTTATATCTCCATTTATACTTCTAATATCTAATACTGGACTTTCTATATCATTAATTTCTAATTGTATATTTTCTTCTTTTATTTCATATCGTCCTAATATATTATATAGATTATCTTTATCCATAAATGAATTAAATGTTGACATTATTTTATCAGCAAAGGACCCTGTACCTTCAGAAAAATCCTTTCCGAATTTCTCAAATTTTTCTTCAAATTTTTCACCAAATTTATTAAAGCTACTTTCTAGTTTGTTTATTTTTTCTTCAAATTCTTTTTCCCAATCTTTATTGTGTTTAGATTTAAAATTTGATTTTGAATTATTGTTAGTTTCATTTTTATTTTCGATTGCATCTAAAAGTTTAGCAGCTTCTTCTTCAGAAATCTTACCTTCTTTTAACATTCTAAGAATCATCATTTTCTCTTCATTCACAAGAATACCTCCTAAAATAAATTATTCATTGATCATATTTAATGCTTGTTCTGCTGTTATTTCACCATCAGATAATTTTTTTAATATTTCTGTTTTACTAATTTGTTCAGTTGGTTGAGGTTTATATCCTAAATCCCTAATGACATTTTCTAATTTGTTTCTTACAGTGGGATAAGATATACCCATTTCTTTTTCTATTTCTTTAATATTACCTCTGTTTTTAATAAATACTTCTATAAAGTTTTTTTGCTTAGAAGTTAATCTGCAAAATTTACATTGAGTAAATTCTCCTTCCATAGTAGTCCCGCAGCTATTACATGTAAGTCGAGTGATATTTAATTTTTTATCGCAAACTGGACATGTACCTAAAGTTTCTTTTTTCATATAATTCTCCTTTACTATAAATTTTAGAATTATCTAATAATTATTATGTTTAATTATATTATAACCTATTATTTTAAAAAATCAACACTAATATTAAAATAATTAATATAAATATTAAAATAATTAATTTATAAATTAATATATTTAAGGTTAATATATAATATTATTTAATATTCAATTTGTGCATTAAAAAATGGACTCATATGAGTCCATTTAGAATTAAATTTATTATTTTACTTTTACTTCTTTGCTGTTTTCCCATAAACCATGTATATTACAATAACTTACTACATGAATTGTACCTGATTTATTTGTTTTAAAGTATGTTGCAACTTGAGGTTCATCAAATAGATCAGATTCACCATGTGCATCAAAATTAGCTGTATAAATTTCAACTGGAAATTTTCCATCTTCTGGTTTGAAGAATATCTTAAACCACTTAATATGGTGTTCCAAAGTATTTGGATGAGCAATTTCATCTCCAATAGAAACTTTTAATTCTGTAAGTTCACCTGCATTAATAGTATCTTCAATATGAATTACTGGTACGTGTTTTTCACCTTTCCAGTCACCTGTTTGTAATAAATTACCTAAACTTTTCATTTAAACATCCTCCCTTAATTTTTAAAAATTTCATTCCTTAATTAATATACCCTTTTAATTATATTTAACACAAAAAAATTAGCTTTGGCTAAGAAATTTTAAAAATAGATATAATAGATAATAAATAGTTTTTCTGATAAAATATAATTAGTTATATGAAGGAGAGGTTTGATGAACAATATTAAATTAATAGCAACAGCTACTTTTGGGCTGGAAGCTATAGTTAAAAGAGAAGTAGAAAGTTTAGGATTTAAAGATATAGAAGTAGAAAATGGTAAAGTCATATTTTCTGCAAAACTAGAAGATATTCCAAAAGCTAATTTATGGCTTAGAACTGCTGATAGAGTTTTATTATTAGTAGGAGAATTTAAAGCTTTATCATTTGAAGAGTTATTTGAAAACACTAAAAAACTTCCGTGGGGAGATTTAATAAGTAGGGATGGAGAATTTACTGTAACAGGTAAATCAATCAAATCAAAATTATATAGTGTTCCTGATTGTCAATCAATTGTAAAAAAGGCAATAGTGGAAAAGATGAAAGAAAAGTATAGGACAGATTGGTTTAGTGAAACTGGAGCAAAATATACTGTTCAAGTAGCCCTTTTAAAAGATATAGCAACACTTACAATAGACACTTCTGGAGTTGGACTTCATAAAAGAGGATATAGAAAAGAAGCTATGGAAGCACCACTTAAAGAAACACTTGCAGCAGCACTTGTACAGTTAAGTTTTTGGAGTCATGATAGAGTATTATTAGATCCATTTTGTGGCTCAGGTACAATCCCAATAGAAGCAGCAATGATAGGTAGAAATATTGCTCCAGGATTAAATAGAAAATTTGCATCAGAAGACTGGGATATAATTCCTGATGGAGCTTTTAAAAAAGAAAGGATAGAAGCATTTAAATCCATAAAACACGATAGAGACTTAAAAATATATGCATCAGATATGGATAAAAAAGCAATAGATATAGCAAAAGATAATGCTTTTAAAGCAGGAGTAGATGATTCAATTGATTTTAAAGTAAGAAAATTTTCTACAATAAATATAAAAAATAAATTTGGAGTAGTCATAACTAACCCTCCATATGGTGAGAGGTTAGGTGATAAAAAAGAAGTAGAAGAATTATATAAAGATATGGGTAAAGAATTTAAAAACTTAAGAACATGGTCAAAATATATAATAACTTCAGATGAAAATTTTGAAAAGCTTTATGGGAAAAAAGCTTCTAAAAAGAGAAAATTATATAATGGTAGAATAAAAGTAGATTATTATCAATACTTTGGACCAAAGCCTAAAAAAGATTAAGAAATAATTTCTTAATCTTTTTTAGTAAATATAAAGGTACACTTAGAAAGATAATTAAAAATTCAAGAGGTCAATTTGCAGATTGTAAGTATTATTCTATACTTAAAGATGAAGTTATTTAAGAGGTGACAAACATGTTAGATATTAATAATATTGAAGTTCAAAGGGATATAGGTGAATATAATAAATATTGTAGGGATAAAAGTGTTTTAAAAAACAATAATTTTTTTATAGCAATCCATAATAATGAAGATACAATTGCTACAGGAGAGCTATATATAATTAGTCAGAGGGTTGCTAAGTTAAATATTTATATAGAAGTAGAAGGAGTAGATAAAGAGAAAGTAACCAATCTATTTATAGATGAAATATTATACTGGAATCCATTTCTTAAAACTATTTATTATGAAAATGGAGAGTTTGAAAATAAGGGTTTTAAAGAATTAAAAAAGATACATATTGATGATATCCAACCTTCTCAATTATATATAAGTAAAGAAAAATTAAAAAATGTTTCCTCATGGTTAGATTCTGAAGAAAAGTTGATAATTCCTGTATTAGAAAGCAATGGGACATATATTTCGCTTGATGGACATACTAGGATTGTACAAGGATATATAAATGGGTATGAAAATGTATATATTTATATAGATAACGATAGCAACTTAGAAGATTATAGAGTTTTTATTGATTGGTGCAAGAATGCTAATATAAAATCAGTAAAAGATTTAACTAAAAGGATAATAAGTAAAGATGAATATGAAATTAAGTGGAATAATAGATGCAGAAATTATTTTGAAAATATAGAAAATGATTAAGGGGAAATAAGATGAAAGGATATTTTAGGGGGGTACCTATGGAAAATAGGAATTGGTCTGAGAAAATACAAAGTATATATAGTTTAGATACTAGTAGAGATTTAAGGTTTACAGAAAATAAAATAGAAGAGATAATTGAATTTATTAGAATTAAAAATGCAAAGAATATATTAGAGGTTGGATGTGGAACTGGTACTTTTACTAGAAAGATTAGAAAATATTTATCTAAAGATATAAAAATAACTGGTTTAGACATGGATCATAACTTTATAAACTATTGCAGAAAGAAAGCTAAAAAAGAAAAATTAAGTAATATTCAGTATATTGAAGGAGATGCATTATCATTGCCTTTTGATAATAACACTTTTGATGCGTGTACATCTCATACTGTAATAGAACATGTACCAAATAAGAAATTCTTAGAAGAACAATATAGAGTATGTAAAGAAGGTGGATATGTATCTATATTAAATATTAGACCAGAGTTAGCCTTAATGAGTAAAGATAATATTACACCAACTACTAGGGAAAAAGTTCTCATGAACAAAATAGATTTATATACAAAAGAAGTAAAAGATGAATTAAAGGTAGGAAAATATTTTGATAACCCTCAAAATATATTAAGATTATTTGAAAAAGTTGGGTTTAAAGAAATACATTTAGATACGCTTAATTATGTTAGTTGTACGGATGATGCTAGAAATTCTTATAAAAGAAAAAGATTAATAATAGAATCAGAACATGAGAGTATATTGCAGTTTATAAATATGAGTATAGGTGCAAAAGAAAGTATATTAACTGTTAAAGAGAAAGATGAATTAATGGGATTAATTAATGAAAGATATGTTAAAAGAATAAATATGTTGGATGAAAATAAAAGACTTTGGGATTTTAATATATCTCCCATGATAATTATTAGCGGACAAAAATGAGGTGATTATAAATGAAAAAAGTATTACTTAAAAATAACAATAAACTTCTAATTAGAGAGACTAGAAAAGAAGATGCAAAAAAACTAATAAATTATATACAGGAAATTTCTGTTCAATCTGATTTTCTTACATTTGGTCGAGGAGAATTTAATATTTCTGTTGAAGATGAAGAAAAGATGCTAGAAAACATTTTGAATTCAAATAACAATCTAAATATAATAGCATTAATAGATAATAAAATAGTTGGAAATTTGACCTTTAGAGGTGGGCATAGACCAAGAATTAAGCATACTGGAGAATTTGGAGTAAGTGTATTAAAAGAATATTGGTGCATAGGTATAGGGAAAGAACTAGTAAAGCATTTGATAACTTGGGCAGAAGATGGGGATATAATTAAGAAAATAAATTTACGAGTTAGAGAAGATAATACAAAAGCTATAGAATTGTATAAAAAACTAGGATTTAAAAAAGAAGGTATAATAACAAGAGATTTATATTTAAATGGAAAATACTATAGTTCAATACAAATGGGGTTGGAATTAGATTAAAGGGAGGTAGCTTAAATGAAAAAGAAAATTGGAGTATTAATTTTTTTCTTAGTAATATCTGTCATGTTATCAGCTTGTACTGATGATAATGAAGATGTTGAAAATGCAAAAGTAGAAGATTTGGAAGAGAGAATTTATGAACTTGAAAACAAAAATGAAGAATATGAGAAAAATCAAAAAGAATTAGCAAAAGGATTATTTAGATATGAATTAAGTATTGGTGATGAAGAAATTTTAAATAGTGAAATTACAACAGATAAAAAAGAATTTTCAATAATACTTAGTGAGAGATATCCTAATATTACAACTCAAAATGAAAAATTAAATGAAATTATAAGATCAGGAAAAATAAGTGGAAATCATTATAATGAACATATAAAATCCTTAACTCCAAAACCAAATGAAGAAACTATGACAGATGGTACAATAGTTACTGCATTTCATTATATATATAAAGATTTAAAAGTTGGAGATACTATAAAAATAGAAATAACAGATGAATTAAAAGAAAGATTAGGATTTAATTCAAATACTGTAGAAATCACTGTAGAGTAAAATATAAGACTAAATTATAATAATTTAGCCTTATATTTTTTCATCTAATATGTAAATTTTTTTAGCATCTGCCTGAACTGGATATGACTCTCTTACTCCACCTTCAAATATTATCTCAACCATCAGACCTTCTTCTAAATCTTCTATATTAACTTTTTTAGTTCCATCATAAATTGTTGTGTTACTGTCTACATAAACAGATGCTTTATCATATTCTGTGTCAGATTCTTTTTTTCCTTCCACATAAATAGTATAGGAAGAAGTATTATTAGCTTCTATTTTTTCTATTTCTCCTCTTATACCTATAGCTTCATTTTTCATTTCTTCTGTACAACCTACAAAGAATAATATGGTATAAAGTATTAATAAAGTAAAAATTAATTTTTTCATTAAAATCATCCTTAATATTTAATATTATATATTCTACCCATGTAAATATAAAATATTTCTGTAAAATACAAAATCAAAGTTAAATTTTCAGAAAATTGGGTATAAATACAGAAAATAATGGACCAGTAGGCTATTTATAAGTCTCAGGGTTCATTTTTATTATAAAATTTTAGTGAATAAGGGAGATCTTGATAAATGAATATTTCAATAGCAATGATTACAAAGAATTTTAACTTTAATACTGGATTAGATGATTTTCTTAAAAATGCAGAAAAATTTGGTCATAAGATCTACTCTGTTATAGTGGTGTATTCTCATAAAATTGATAAAACTACAGTTAAATACTTTAGTAAAAAAGTAAAGGTTCATGCTGTAAAAATAAATGATAAATCAGACTTATATAAAGATCTACTTTATAAAGGAGTTTCTTCTAAAGATATAAATCGTTTATTAAAGGTAAAAACATTATCAACTGATGGAATAGTTCCATATGGAATAAATAGAAATCATGCTATATTAAAAGCTATGCTTACAGGCACTGATATATTATTCTTCATAGATACTGATGTATATCCTTATGTTTTGAGAAAAGAAAAGGGACAAATTATAAAAGAAGAAATAGACTTTATAGGTTCACATATGACTTATATGAAGAAAGAAAATATAATAGTAACTACATCGGATTATTCAGGTTATTATATAATACCACCTATGGAGTTTGAAGGTATGAAGGAACTTTTCATAGGGCTTCAAAAAGAAATAATATATGAATATATTAAGAACTATAATATTCATAATTGTCTGAAAATAGATAGTGAAATTAAAGAGCCTTTTGTTAGGCACAAAATACTAGGTGGGAATTTAGCTATAAAACTAGAAACATTTGATAAATTGCCACCATTTTATTCTTCATATTACTCACCAGATGGCAAAAATAATGTACTATCTAGAGGCGAAGATACAATTTTAGGATTAAAATCTAAAACAATAAAAGAAGATTTTATAGATATAGATGTTAAGATATTTCATGATACTTATAATAATTATCCTAATGTGCCAGATATAAAAAATAATAAAAATATTAAAGATAGATTTTACTATGCATGTCTTGGTTGGATAGGAAGAAATCCATTTTTAAATTGGTTAATGGAAGAAGATTTATCAAATATAGAGGAAGAACAGTTAAAAAATATAAAGTTTGGATCCTTAAAATTATCAGAATATTTAAACGACGATAGATTTCTAATATTACCAGAAGCTTTAGAAAATAGTTATAACAACTTACCTCATGTCATAAAAGATTACAAGAAAACTATTAAAAGTTGGGAAAAAACTATGATTAAACTAAAAAAAGGAGATGGAATATATGAAGATATTATTAATTAATCACTTTCCCCTTGAAGGTTCTGGAAGTGGTGTATATACAAGAAATTTAGCAATAGAACTTACTAAAAGAGGAAATGAAGTGAGGGTAATATTTCCTGAAAATGAAAAACCAAGAGAAGAAATATTTGAACAAAGACCAATATACTTTAAAGGTGTAAATAGTACTGATTGGGATTTAGATTATGATTTTCCATGCTTTACATCTCACCCAAGAAGTATGAATACTTATTATGATTTAAATAATGAACAAATGAAAGATTATATTGATGTATTTTTAAAAAGAGTAAAAGAGGAAGTAGATGACTTTAATCCTGATATAATTCATGCTCAACATTTATGGATTGCACCTTTTGCTGCTTCTAAAACAAAAGTACCTTATATTGTAACAGCACATGGGACAGATTTGAAAGGATTTAAAAAAGATAGTAGATATCATAAATATGCTTTAGAAGGGGCAAGAAATGCATCTAAAATAATAACTATATCAAAACAAGTTGATAGTGAAGTTAAGTCTTTATATGGAGTAAATGATGAAGATACTGAAATAGTTATGAATGGATATGATGAAGAATTATTTAAACCAATGGATTTAGATAAAAAGAAAATTTTAAAGAATTTTGGAGTAAATACAAGTCCTGATTATATAGTATCCTTTGCAGGCAAACTTACACATTTTAAAGGAGTAGATGTTTTAGTAAAGGCTGCTAAAACTTATAATAATAGTATAGAGGGTAAAACTGTTGTTACATTAATTGCAGGAAATGGAGAACTTTATTCAGAGCTAGTAGAATTAAAGGATAGGTTAAGCATTAATAATCTTTTCTTTCTAGGTCATGTAAGTCAAAAAAAATTAGTAGATTTATATAATATTGCAGATGTAAGTACAGTACCTTCTAGGGTAGAGCCTTTTGGACTTGTTGCAATAGAAGCACTTGGTTGTGGAACTCCTGTAGTAGTTACAAACCAAGGAGGACTTGTAGATTTTATAAATGATGATGTAGGAACTCTTGTAGATGTAGATGATGATATGAAACTTGCATCTGCTATAAGAAATGAACTTACTAGAAATGATAAAGAAGAAAGAAGTAAAAGGTGCTATAAATATGCTAAGAAAAACTTCTCATGGAAAAACACTTTAGATAATTTAGAAAAAATTTATGGAGGGGTTAAGAAATGAGACAAACTGTAGTTATACCGACATATTGGTCCAGAAAATCAACTGAAGGGTGGAAAAAAGGAGATGCAATATATGATCATCCTACTCCTGTAGATAAGGAAGGGACATTAAAAAGGACACTTGAAAGTTTGAAAAATTTAAATGATAAAGACTTTAAATTAGTTATACTTTTATGCCCTACAACAATAGATATAGAGAAAGAAGCTGAAGAAAAGGTTAAAAATATAATAAATAGCGTAGATATGGGGATTGAAACTTTTCTTTTTACTCCAAGAAGTTTAAGGACTATAAAAAATATTTTTAAATCTTCTGATTTGAAAAGGGAAATAATAGATATGATGAGTTTGAAAGGATATTCTAATGTTCGAAATATGTGTCTTTTTTCAGCCCATATACTAGCTTCAGATGTAGTAATTTTAATAGATGATGATGAAATAATTGAAAATAAAAATTTCATATCCATGTCTAAGAAATATATAGGTAAAAGGATATATGGTGAAATTATATATGGAGTTGCTGGATACTATCTAAATAAGCATGATGAATATTATGATGATGTAGATATGGAGCCTTGGATGACATATTGGGATAGATTTGGTAGTAAAGCTAAAGCATTTGATAAAATTATAGGTTGTGAACCAAGATTAAAACAAACTCCTTTTGCTTTTGGTGGAGCAATGGTGATTCACAAGAATCTTTATCAGCTTATAGCTTTTGATCCTAATATTACGAGAGGAGAAGATATTGATTATTTAATTAATTCAAAGATGTTTGGATTTAATTTCTTTTTAGATAATAAACTTTCTGTGAAACATCTTCCACCTAAAAAAAATCATCCAGTATGGCAAAGATTTAGAGAAGATATTTATAGATTTATGTATGAAAGAGCAAAGCTATCTTCACAATATGCTGTAAATAATATGACCATAGTAAAACCAGAGGATTTTGATCCTTATCCTGGTGAATTTTTAAAGGATGATTTAGAAGATAAAATATATAAGACCAATGTATTATTATCCTTAGAATATTTAGCAGAAGGTGATACGGAAGCTTCAAAAGAGACTATGAAAAATATTTATATAAGTAAATATGAAGCAGTAAAAGAAAAAGATCCTTTTACTCAATATAGATATATACAAAGAAATTGGCAAAAAATAGTTGATTTTACTATACAAAATAGATATCAAATTAGAAAAATAATGGAAAGTAATAATTTATCTAAACAAAATGTAGATGCTAAAGAAAAACAAAAAAATATCAGTTTAGAAGATAAGATAAATAAAATAAAGAGTATAAAAGAATTTGGAATTTTTACAGAAGAAGAAATAAAAGAAATTGCACAAATTACAAATATTAAGTTCTTTAATGATAATGAAATGGTATTTAAAGAAGGAGAACAGGATTCAAAATTTTATATAATAGTAGATGGATGTATAAATATATTTAAGCGTAATGAAAAAAATGAAGAAATTTCTTTAGCAACACTTTGTACAGGAAATTTCATAGGAGAAACTGCAATAGCTACAGAAAAATACTATGTAAATGGTAAAGCAACTGAATTTTTAACTGTTTTATCTTTAGAGCAATCACAAATTGAAGAGATAGTTAGGTCAAAACCAAAGATGGGAATGAAATTTCTTCAAATATTTGTAGACAAACTTTCTTATAAATTAGGAAAAACAAACAAACTTTATGCAGATTATTTACTTCAAACTTCTCATTTAGAAGATATGAGTTAATATAAAAAGAATTGGTTTAAACCAATTCTTTTTTATTAATTATGAATAGCACCAGTTTCAGTACTTGCTAATATAGACTCATATATAGATTCTGCTGTTGTAGGATGAGCATGTATAGTATTCATTAAATCTATGTCTTTTAACTTGTTTTTTATAGCTAAAGCTATTTCATGAATTAAATCTGTAGCATGAGGACCTATTATAGAACCACCTAATATAACTCCTGTTTCTTTGTCCTTAATTATTTTAACAAATCCTTTAGATTCTCCTAATGTTAATGCTTTTCCATTTGAGGAAAAAGGAAATTGACCAATGGAAATTTCTAACCCTTTTTCTTTAGCTTCTTTTTCATTTAATCCAACTATTGCTATTTCTGGATCTGTAAATATGGCAGAAGGTATAACATCATATTCCATATCTACATCTTTATCTAAAATATTTTCTACAGCTACTATAGCTTGGTGAGACGCTACATGAGCTAGTTGAATTTTATCTGTAACATCACCTATAGCATATATATTAGAAATATTAGTTTGCATTTTAGTATTTACTTTTATTCCTCTTTTATTTTCATTTCTTTCAATACCTAACTTTTCTAAATCTATTTCACCTAAATTTGGTTCTCTTCCTACAGATAATAACACTTTATCACTAGTAATATAATGTAATTTATTATTTTTGCTGAAGGATACAATACTTTCTTTATCTTCAGAATCAATTATTTCTTCAGCTTTTGATGAAGTATATATTTTTATTCCTTTTTCTTTTGCTATGGAAGTAATTTCTGAAACTATATTATTATCGATATTAGAGAGTATATCATTCATATATTCAATAACAGTTACATCTACTCCAAAGTTATTGAAAAGAAAAGCAAACTCCATACCTATTACTCCTCCTCCTATGATTGTGAGTTTTTTAGGTAGTTTATTTATATCCAGTATTTGTTTGCTAGTTAGAACATTTTTAGAATCAATACCTTTAATAGGAATCATAGATACTTTAGAACCTGTAGCTAAAATTATATTTTTAGTATTTATAGTTGTTTCTGTATTATTAGATTTTACAAATACAGTGTTTTTATCTAAAACTTTAGCATTTCCTTTATATAAAGTAACATTATTATTATTAAATAAATATTCTATACCGTTAGTTAACTCTTTGACTATATTATTTTTTCTAGAAACTACTTTTTTTATATCAGCTGATATATTTTCAGCACATAATCCAAATTCATTTATATTCTTTAAATTGTCATACATTTTAGCTGAAGTTACAAATGCTTTTGTAGGTATACAACCCCAGTTTAAACAAGTTCCACCTACTTTTTCTTTTTCGATTATAGCAACTTTAGCTCCCATTTTTGCAGCATAAATAGCAGCTACATATCCACCTGGACCTGCACCAATAACAGTTATATCCATATCTATTTCTTCTTTTTTAGGCTTCATTAATCCACCCATATAGTTGAATGTACTTTTTTTCTTAGAAGAAGTATTTTTTAATTCACCATCAACTGTTATAAGTATGTCATCTTTTTTGACCGTATCACCAGTTTGAACCTTAACTGATTTAACAACTCCAGAAGCAGTAGAGGTTATTGTTTTATTACCTTTATTAGATTCTATATCTAATATTTCATCTCCTGATTTTATATTATCATTAACTTTTACATATACTTTTCCTATCTTTCCATTATTAGAATGTCCAGATAATTTTTCAAGCTTAATATCAATCAACATTTTTCTCATCCTTTTCTAATAAATATTAGAGAAAGACAGTATCTCTACTGTCTTATGCACTTATTTAAATTATTTAAAGTCTTTTTCAAATTCATTCAATGACTCTTTTAGTAATGTTACACTATATGCAATTGAAGGGCCGCCACCAAAAGCTACAGCTACCATTGCTGATTCAAGAATCTCTTCTCTTGTTGCTCCTGCTTCAAGTGCTTTATAAGTATGGAAGACAATACAATATTCACATCTATTATAGCAACCTATAGCTATACTCATTAATTCTTTAGTTTTTAAATCTAATGCTCCAGGTTCATAGGATGCTTCTAAAAGGCCCATAAAAGCACCTACATGCTTTTCGTTAGATTCTGCTAGTTCTTCTAATCCACCTGTGAAATCATTTAACATTTTTCTTACATCTGCCATTATTAACTCCTCCTAATTTAGATTTAACATTTTAATATACTTAGTATAGCAAGTAATTTGTTAATTGTCAATCAATATTAAATAAAAAAGTAAACATAATATTAGATATTATGTTTACTTACATTTGAAACCATTTTATGAAGTACATTCATGAATATTTCCAATTCATCTTCTTTTATACCTGTTGATACTAATTCATTAAATTTTTCTCCCTCAGGTAAAAGTTCTATTCTTGTTTCTTTTCCTTTTTGAGTTAATATTATATTTATAACTCTTTTATCAGATTGATTTTTTTTACGTATAACTAATTTTTCTCTTTCCATTCTATCTATTAATCTAGCTATAGTAGATTCTTTAATATTCATAAGTTTTGCTAAATCTCTTTGATTAACATTATTGTTTTTTCCTAAATAATATAGTGCAATCCATTGCACTCTAGTAACTCCTTTTTCATTAAGTATTTTATCAAATGTTTCAGTAATGATTTTAGTCGAGTTATCTGTAATGTAAGATACTCAAGTATCCAAGTTGAACAAAATAATCACCTCTTATTAAATTTAACTAAATTCTTTTTTTATTATTTTATTTTCCCATTTTCTAGATAAATAAAGAATAAATCCTATTAAACATACAGATGCATTACTTAATATCATTGCAAACCATACTGATTTTTCACCTAAATTGGTAAAGTTTTTAAATATGAGTATCAAAGGTATCCTAAATACCCATAGTCTGGAACCCATAATAAGCATTGCCATGATAGTATGTCCAGAGCCTTGAAAAGTACCATTAAATATTTGAAATATTCCCATTAAAGGTAGAGAAGCAGATATAACTCTTAAATAAAATGTGGCTTGTGATATTACATCTTTACTATTTGTAAATAAATTTATAATTTGTGGTGCTGTTATAAATACAATAGATCCACCTATAATTAAAAATATCGTAGCAAGTGCTGCACTAGTTTTTACAGCTTTTCTTGCCCTTAAAATATTATCCTTACCTAAATTTTGTCCTACTATTGTAGCAAGTGCACTACCTATCCCCATAGCAGGCATGAGAATAAGTGAATTTATTCTATTACCAATTATAAATGCTGTAAGTGTAGCACTTCCAAATGATTTTACAAATACATTTAATACAGCAAATCCAAGAGAAGCAGTAGATTGACCAATTGAAGAGGGAAGGCCTACTAAAATAATCTTTTTAAGCCAATATTTTTTAACTTTCAAATGACACTTATTTAATTTTATACCATCATCTTTTGTAAATAAAATATACATGGCATATAGTGCAAGTATTCCTCTTGCTAAAACTGTAGCAATTGCAGCACCGCTTACTCCTAAATTAAATACAAAAATAAAAATAGGATCTAAAATTATATTCAATGCTACCGAAAAAGCTACAAGAACCATAGGAGTATAAGTATCCCCTTGACCTTGCTTTATTGCTTTAAAAGCAAAAAATATAAACATAGTTGGAAGCCCTAAAAGTATTATTCTTAAAAAATCTACACTATAATTAAATAACTCTCCTTCTGCTCCCATTATTGAAACGATAAATGGGGTAGTAAAAAAACCTAATATTCCTAAAACTGTAGAAGAAATAAAAGAAAATGAAATAATTTGTCCAGCAACAACTTTTGCTTGCTCATGATCATTAGCACCTGTATATTGAGAAATTAGAGCTGTTCCTGATATTGAAAGGCCTACTGCAATCGACATCATAAAAAAGATAATTGGCCATACAAAACCAACTGCATTTACTTCTATATCTCCAAGCCTACTTACAAAAAAAGTATCTGTTAAGTTATAAATTGTCTGTATTAAATTATTTATCATAAGTGGAACAGATAAAGTTAATATGACTTTTGCCATATCTCCTTTTAATATTAGTTTACGTTTCTCGGCATAGTCCATATTGTCCCCCTTGAGTATAGTTACCTATAGTATATCAAAACTTATTTCGAGTATCAAAATAAGTTTCATTTATAGTATATTATAGGGTATAATAAATATATACTAAATTTATTTATGAGGAGTGTTTATTATGATAGTATCTCATGAAAAGAATATAGAGAAAGTAGAATTTGATAATCCAGAAGTAAAAGGTGCATCAATGAAAGCTATAATATCACCAAAAGAAGGATGGGAAGGTCACGTAATGAGAGTGATGGAGGTAGAAGAAGAGGGCTATACTCCAAAGCATAGTCATCCATGGCCTCATATTAATTATATGTTAGAAGGAAAAGGAATACTATTTATAGATGGAAAAGAACATGAAGTTGAGAAAGGTTCATATGCATATGTACCTGAAAATAAACTTCATCAATTTAAAAATGTAGGCAAAGGTAAGTTTAAATTTATATGTATAGTACCTGAAAAAGGGCATAAATAGGATGGTTAACCATCCTATTTTTTTATGATATAATATAATTGAATTATAATTAGAAATATATAGTAGAATAGGGTGAAACTATGAGCAATTGTAATGGAGTTTGTGATTTATGCCAAGGGAAATATTGTGCTAAAAAAGTATCTATATTTTCCATACTTCCAGAAGAGGAGCTTGCACAAATTACAAATAAATTAGAAGTAAGAAAATACAAAAAAAATGATATGCTCTTTTTTGAAGGAGATATTTCAGATAAATTATTTTTAATAAATAAAGGTAAAATAAAAGCTTTTAAATATACACGAGATGGAAAAGAACAAATTATATATATATTAGCAGAAGGTGATTTTATAGGAGATATGAGTCTTATAAAACAAAGTGAATTTAAATTTAATGCTATAGCTATGGAAGATAGCACAATATCAATACTAACTAAAAAAGATTTTGACAAAATACTTTTAAATAACCCTACAATTGCATTAAAAATATTAGGTGTAATTCATGATAGAGTAGTAAATTTAGAAAATCAAATACAAAGGCTAGGAACAAAAGATATTGAATCTAGACTTGCAGGACTACTTTTAAGTTTAATTAAAGATTTTGGTACACCCAAAGAAAGTATAGTAGAACTTGAGATACCACTTAGTAGAGAAGATATGGCAAATTATATAGGATCAACCAGAGAAACAGTTAGTAGAAAGTTAAGTTCACTTCAAGATGATAATATAATAGAATTAATAGGGAATAAGAAAATAATTATAAAAGATTTAAATTTACTTGAAAACTTAGCTTAGAGAGGAAATAAATTATGAAAAAAATAGATGAAAGAGATACTATGTTTTCACGTATGAATTTAGAAGAAGGTTCTAAGGACTATAATAATTATTATAATAATCATCCTGAGAAAAAAGAAAAAGATGATGAAATTAGAAATAAACCTGAAATTTGTGGAGAAGGAACTGCCACATATGATCCAATAAATTCTAAAATAGCTGAAGCAAACTTTAAATTTTTAAATGATATAAAAAAAATATCAGAAGGAATTCCTGCACTTGAAAAGGTGGATGTGAATAGTGAAACTATCACTAGAAGAATAAAAGGTCTTTCAAAACACTTTGGTGCTGTCAAGGTAGGTATTACGAGAATGCGAAATTATCATTGGTATTCTAATAGAGGTAGGGATAATGAAACTTATGGTGATAAAGTAAATTCAAACCATAAATATGGTATAGTTTTTGCTGTTAAAATGGATAAGGAAATGTTAAATAGATCCCCACAAGTCTCAGAAATCATAGATACTTCAAATGCCTATGTAAAAGCAAGTATTATTGGAATGCAGATATCATATTTTTTAAGAGAACTTGGGTATGAAGCTAGAAATCATATGGATGCAAATTATTTAGCTGTATTACCGCTTGTAGCAAGAGATGCAGGTATTGGAGATATAGGAAGAAATGGAATAATCATCACAAAAGAATATGGTCAAATGATAAGACTTGGACTAATTACTACAAATATACCTTTAATAGAAGATGAATATAAAGACTTTGGTTTAAATAATTTTTGTGAGAGATGTAATAGATGCTTGAGAACTTGTCCAGGCAAGGCTATACCAAAAGATAAAAAAGATATAAATGGTATAAATAGGTGGCAAATAAATCAGGAAGATTGCTATAATATGTGGAGAATATTAGGAACAGATTGTGGAATTTGTATATCTAGTTGTCCTTTTAGCCAAGGTGTTGATATTGAAAATATAAAGAGTAATAAAGACATAGATGAAGCATTGAAAGAGCATGATGAAAAATATGGCATAAGACCATATATAAGAACACAACCTGAATGGTTGAAATAAGTCCTCTATAGAGGACTTATTTTAATTAATATATGCTCTTGACATAATTTCATTATCTATTTTATCAACTATATTTTTATTTTTTCCTAATATATAGAATCCTATTGTTTTATCATAATTTTTGAAATATTTGACATACATTCTTCCATACATATTTATAATGGGATAGTTTTTGCTAGTGTTTTTAGGATTGCCAAATTGAATATAACCTCTTTGGAAATTTTTCTTATTATGATTTGGGGAATTTGTACGAATTTTGGAATCTACTTTTATCCAATTATCACTTTTGATATATTCTATATTTTCTTCAATATCTATTATATCATTTTTAAAAGTCGATTTTTTAGGATTAAGACCAAGTGAACGTAGTACCAAATATTTTTGGTCATACTTTGGAACTTTTTCTAATAAATCAATATTTATATCTCCATTTGATTTAAATCCAAAGGGGTTATTTGATTTAGAATCAATAATATATGCACCATAAAATGCGGAAAATAGTTCAGAATCTTCATCATAATAACTAGAATATTCATTAAGAAATTTAAATCCTCCAAAATTATATGAAATACTTAATTCCACATCTTCGTTTATATAGTTTGAAAAACCATTTTTAGAATTAAAATATAGCATAAAAGGATAAAAGGATGTATTATTTATTTTTCTAGTAGGAATATTTATATTGATATCATTATATAAGCCTGTGTTTTTATAATATATTTTTAAAGGATACATTATAAGATAACTTCTTAAATGATAGTGTAAATTTGTTATATAAACAAATAATATAATTATTATAATTGTAATTAGTTTCAATTTATTTTTCATAATAAACTCCTAGAAATGTTATTTTAATATATATATTTTTTATATCCATTAATAAGTAGAATAATTCATTTTTCTTTGGGTATAATTATTTTAGAATTTGGAGGTGTGTTTTATGAGAGTATATACTAAAACAGGTGATAAAGGTAAAACTAGTCTTTATGATAGTAAAAGAGTTTTTAAAGATAGTATAAGAGTAGAGTCTTATGGAACAATTGATGAGTTGAATTCATATTTAGGTTTAACTAAAAACTTTATTGAAGATAAAAAAGTGTATGATTTATTAAATAAGATTCAAAGAAAATTATTTGATGTAGCAGCAGAACTTGCTACAGAAGATAAATCAAAGCTTAAGTTTGAAATGACAGAAGATGAAGTAATATTTTTAGAAAATAAAATTGATGAATATTTAGATATGGTAGAAACTCCTGATTATTTTATAATACCTGGAGCAGGAAAAGCTGCGGGATTTCTACATGTAAGTAGAACTATATGTAGAAGAGCAGAAAGAAGAATAATTACACTTGCAAGAGAAGCTGATGTAAATGAACATTTATTAAAATATGTTAATAGACTCTCAGATTTACTTTATTCTTTATCTAGATATATTGAAGATGGATATGAAGAAGTAGATTTTAATAATTAAAAATGACCCTGAATACTATAGTATTCAGGGTCATTTTTAATTATTTTTATGTCTACTATATAAATAAAAATTTTATTATGATATAATTGTATATATTGGTTTGAAAATTCTTCTCAAACCTGGGGAGGTATCTGATTTGAGTATTAATAATAGTATTGAAATGTTTTTAAATAAAGATCATATTAATAATCAAAAATTAACTCGTAATATATTAGATAGTATGGCTGACTGGGTAAGAGTTATAGATAGAAATGGAATAGTTATATATGAAAATGAAACTATGAAAAAAGAGCTTGGCTTTAATTCTTTAGGAAAATCATGCTATTTTTCTCTTGGAAGAACTTGTGAATGTAACAGATGTATAACTCAAACTACATTTCAAACAGAAGCTATATCTGAAAAAGAACAAATTATAAATGGAAGAGTATTTTCTATAAAAAGCTCTCCAGTTAAGGATAATGACGGAAATATATATGCAGTTGTGGAAGTGTTTAGAGATATAACAAAGGAAAAGCATCTTGAAAAACAAGTAATAGACAGAAATAGAAAGATGAACAAAGATATTAAATATTCTAGAGCATTGCAAAAAAGAATTTTACCTCCAAAAGGCAATTATGGCTCTGTATCTATTGATTATATATACAAACCTTCAGAAGTATTAAGTGGGGACATGTTTGATGTATTTAATATCAATGAAAGGTATACAGGTATCTATATATCTGATGTAGTGGGTCATGGAGTATCAGCTTCTATACTTACTATGTTTGTAAGACAGACCATGAGAGCAATAATGGATACCACAATACAACCTTCCAATGTATTGAAGGAATTACATCAGAGTTTTCTAGACTTAAACATAGATGATGATAAATATTTTACAATAATTTATGGAGTATTAGATAAAAGGAAAGGTACATTTACCTACGCAAATGCTGGACATAATAGTTTACCTTTATTATTGAGAAATAATAGTATAGAAGTTTTAGAAAATACTGGATTTCCAATATGTTATTTGTTTGATGATATAAATTATAATGAAAAGACTATAAAAGTACAAAAAAATGATAAAATATTATTTTATACAGATGGCATAATAGAACTTCGAAATAAATTTGGAGAACAATATGGAATAGAAAGATTAAAAAATAGTATTAAGGATAAAAAAGGTAATCTTATAAAATATATTTTAAAATCAATGAATTGTTTTCATTATGATGAACCACAAGATGATATAGCTTTATTAAAAGTTAGAATGAATTAAAAACCAGTCTAAAAAATAGGCTGGTTTTTATTGACTTTATTAAATGTTTGTAATATAATTATTTCTAATAAAAAACTAAATAGATTTAAATATTGTGATGAGGAGAGTAATTACAAGAGTTTGTTTTAGAGAGTCGACGATGGTGAAAGTTCGATACAAAACTTATAATGAAAAACGCCTCTAAATAGCTAACTGAAATTCATTAGAAAATTAGGCTTAGTCGGAACCAAACCGTTATTTATTGGACAGTATCGAAACATAGTTTCCGTACTGATAAATATCATTTAGGGTGGTGCAAAATATATCTTTTGTCTCTATATAGAGATAAAAGATTTTTTTATTTTAAAATATAAAATTAAAGGAGTGGATTTTTTGGATACTAAATTAATTATACCAAGTAACTATAAACCAACATTAAACTTAAAACAAACAGAAATAGCTATAAAAACTATAAAAGATTATTTTGAAAGAAAATTGGCAAAAAAATTAAATTTATTAAGAGTATCAGCACCTTTATTTGTAAGAACAAATACTGGATTAAATGATAATTTATCTGGTGTAGAAAGACCAGTTATATTTGATATGAAAAATGATTCTGAGTCTAATGTAGAAATAGTTCATTCTCTTGCAAAATGGAAAAGAATGGCACTTAAGAGATACAATTTTGAAATTGGAGAAGGAATTTATACTGATATGGATGCAATAAGAAGAGATGAAGAATTTGATAACACTCATTCAATATATGTTGACCAGTGGGATTGGGAAAAAATAATAGATAAAAAAGAAAGAAATCAAGAAAAATTAAAGGAAATAGTAAAACTAATATATGGTATATGTAAGGATACAGAAAAATATATATGTGGTTTATATGATCATATAGAGCCTATTTTACCTGAAGAAATACAATTTATTTCTTCAAAAGAGTTAGAAAGATTATATCCTAATTTAAGTCCAGAATTAAGAGAGAGAAAAATAGCAAAGGAAAAAAAGGCTGTATTTATAATGGAAATAGGTAGAAATTTAGAGTCAGGTGAGCCACATGGGATGAGGTCTCCTGATTATGATGATTGGGATCTAAATGGTGATATAATATTCTGGAATCCAGTATTAAATAGTGAATTTGAAATATCTTCTATGGGTATAAGAGTTGATGAAGAAGCACTTAAAGAGCAATTAAGATTATCTAATTGTGAGGATAGAAAGACCCTTGAATATCATGAGTTATTATTACAAGATAAATTACCTCTTACTGTAGGGGGAGGAATAGGTCAATCGAGACTTTGTATGTTCTTTTTGAGAAAAGCTCATATTGGTGAGGTACAATCTTCTATTTGGCCTAAATGGATGGTAGAAGAATGTAATAAAAAAAATATAATATTATTATAAAAAAATATTGACATCTTCTTCAAGTTAAAGTAATATATTTACATGTTAAAGAGAAAGGAATTAGAAGATGAAAATAATATCATTTAATCCATTTAGAACAATAGGCATGAAAAATATCACATATATAAAACCTGAAAATATGTTTAGAGAAATAGATAAAATTAAAGATGCTGATTTTATATTGTTTCCAGAATATTGGCAAGTAAATTCGTTGGTGTATGGTTTGAAGAAAAATATTTTTCCAAATATAGATACATTTCATTTAGGACATAATAAAGTTGAAATGACAAGAGCTTTCATGGCAACATTTCCTAAAAATATACCATATACTAGAATAATGGGAAGTTCTAATTCTACAATTGATATAATTGAAGAAGAGTTTGGATATCCTGTAGTAGCAAAAGAAATAAAAAATTCAATGGGAAATGGAGTATTTCTTTTAGAAAATAGAAATCAATTAAAGAATTATATAAATAAAAATGAAATATTATATATTCAAGAGTATTTACCAATAGATAGAGATTTAAGAGTTGTATATATAGGTAATAAAGTAATAAGTGCATATTGGAGAATAGCTGAAGAAGGAAAATTTCATAACAATATAGCTAAGGGAGCTAGCTATTCTTTTGAAGATATACCTTTACAAGCTGTAGATTTAGTAGATAGAGTTGCAAAAAAATTAGGTATTAATCATGCAGGATTTGATGTAGTAGAAGTTGAAGGCAAATTTTATATATTAGAGTTTAATGTTTTATTTGGTAATGAAGGATTAAAACATCAAGGAATAAGAGCAGAAGATTATATATATAAGTATATATCTAATAATGATCCTAACAAACCAACATTTCCAGGAATCAAAAGAAAAGTTATATCTTAATAACTTTTCTTTTTTTATGTCCAGATTAAGTGATATAATGATAATAAGTGAAATTAAGGAGGAGATTTTTTGGATAATATTTTTATTGATTATTCTAATGCAATGATAAAAAAAGAAGAATTAAAAGCTATAGAACCTTTTGTAAGTAAAGCACATAATTTATTGGAATCAGGAAAAGGTCTTGGGAATGATTATTTAGGATGGATTGATTTACCTGATAACTTAGAACAAGAAGAACTTGAAAAAATTAAAAGAAGTGCTAATGATATAAGAGAAAAATCAGATGTGCTTTTAGTTATAGGAATAGGTGGATCATACTTAGGTGCTAGAGCAGTAATAGAAGCTTTAGAAGACAATGAAAAAGATACAGAAGTATATTTTGTGGGAAATAATATAAGTGGAAAATATATAAATAAAATAATGAGTAAAATAAAAGATAAAGATATAAGTATAAATGTAATATCTAAATCAGGTACTACAACAGAGCCTGCACTTGCATTTAGGATATTCAGAAAATTTTTGGAAGATAAATATGGAAAAGAAGAATCTAAAAAAAGAATATATGCTACTACAGATGCTTCTAAAGGGGCACTTAAAAAATTATCTGAAGATGAAGGATATACAACATTTATAATTCCAGATGATGTAGGTGGAAGATACTCAGTTTTAACTCCAGTAGGATTATTACCTATTGCTGTAGCTGGAATTGATATAGATAAACTAATATTTGGCGCAAAAAAAGCTAGAGAAGAATATAGTCATAATAGTCTAGAAAATAATGAAGCCTATAAATATGCAGCAGTGAGAAATATATTATATAATAGAGGTAAACAAATAGAAATACTTGTAAACTATGAACCACATGTTCATTTTATATCTGAATGGTGGAAACAATTATATGGAGAAAGTGAAGGGAAGGATGGTAAAGGGATTTTTCCATCTTCTGTAGATTTTTCAACAGATCTTCACTCTATGGGTCAATATATTCAAGAAGGAAGAAGAAATATATTTGAAACTATATTGAATATAAATGATCCAGAAGTAGATATAGAAATAGAAAAAGATGAGAAAGATTTAGATGGTCTTAATTATCTAGCAGGTAAGACTATGGATTTTGTTAATAAAAAAGCATTTGAAGGAACACTAATTGCTCATGTAGATGGCGGAGTACCAAATATAATAATTAATATACCGAAAATGGATGAGTATTATTTAGGAAAATTAATATACTTTTTTGAAAAGGCATGTGGTTTAAGTGGATATTTATTAGGAGTAAATCCATTTAATCAACCAGGAGTAGAAGAATATAAGAAAAATATGTTTGCCCTCTTAGGAAAGCCGGGATATGAAGAATTAAGAAAAGAATTAATGAATAGAATAAAATAAAAATAACCCATATGGGTTATTTTTATTTTATTCTATTATAGTTAAAACTTCTTCTAGAGTTTTTCTAGGAGGTGATACAACATTTTCATTTTCTGGGATACCTAAAGGTGTTATAGCAGCTAAAAAGTAATTCTCTTTACTGAACCCAACATACTCAGATATTTCTTTTGCTGCATATAATGGACCTGTCATCCAACATGTACCATAATTCATACTAGCTGCAGCTAGTTGTAAATTTTCCATTGCTGCTGAAATTCCTTGTATTCCAGGAGATGGTCTAAGAAGGTCATGAATTTCTTCTTGTGAAGCTCCTTTAGCTTTTAGAGCTTTATATCCAGCTGGAATATAATTTTTAGCATATGCTAAAATTATAATAGGAGCATTTTTAAATATAGTATGATATTTAAGAAATTTTGTAAGGTTTCTTTTATCATTTTCATCATTTAAATATGATGCTAATTCATCATTTTTTTCTTCTACTATATTTGCTAATTTCTTTATTTTTTCTTTATTTTTTATGACAACAAAATGCCAACCTTGTTCATTTTTGCCTGAAGGTGCTTGGGTAGCTGCTTTTATAATGGTTTTTATATCTTCATCATTAATATTTTCTTCTTTAAATTGTCTAATGCTTTTTCTTTTATAAATAAAATCTAATTCTGTCAAGTATAACACTCCTTATTAAAATGGATAGAAGCTTTGATCAAACCAACTATCTTGCATATATTTTTTGAATTCATTGTAAAAATATTCTCTGTGCTTATCTTCCCATTCTGCTAATGTTTTTAGTAGGTTTTTAGCTTGTTCATTATCTGTTTTGGTTATAGCTTCTCTATAATAATTAGCAAAATCATTTTCTATTAAATATGCCATTCTCATAATAGTCATATCAGAAAAGTTAGATTCTAAATTTCGTTTTGTCATTTTATCTTTTTCTTGTTCAAAAACATTTTCAAATATTTCACTTCCGTCAGAAAGTTCGATATCAAAAGAATTCCAATTATTATTTTTTGATAATCCATCATAATGCTTTTTTAATATATTATAGTGGTCGTTTTCCACATCAGCTAAACTTTCAAAAACTTTTTTAACATCTTTATCTTCAATTTCATCTTTATATTTTTGATAAAATCTTTGTCCTTGCCTTTCCATTTCCATAGCATATTTTAATATTTGCAAAATATTTTCCACTAAAAAACCTCCCTATTATTTTAATATTTCAATTCATTATTTACCCTGAATGATATTATATAAACAATATGAATATTATTAATTATATCATGATTATATATATAATATAAAGGGTATAGATTTTTTAATGAATGACTAGAAACACTGGGGGGATAATATGGATTTTTTTAATTCAATATCTGGATTGTTTAGGATATATATAGAAAGAAGTGATTATTTTTTAGAAATAACTTTAGAGCATATAAAAATTTCTTTAATTGCTATAACTTTTATAACACTTATAGGTGTACCACTTGGAGTATTAATTTCTAGGTATAGAAGATTAGCACCATTTGTAATAAGTCTTACTAACTTTTTATATACTATACCTGTGATAGCGTTCTTTGGAATTATGGTTTCTGTTATTGGATTAGGTACTACTAATGCAATATTAGCACTTATAATATATGGTCTTCTTCCCGTTGTTAGAAATACTTATGTAGGGATTACAGAAGTAGACAAATCAATAGTAGAAGCAGGAAAAGGAATGGGAAGTACTCGGTTTCAATTATTATTTAATATAGAGCTTCCTCTAGCTCTTCCAGTTATAATAGCAGGACTTAGAACAATGATAGTTATGACTATTGCTATGACTGCAATAGCTGCATTTATTGGCGCAGGGGGTATAGGAACAGCTATCTGGAGAGGAATAACCACATATAATACAGAATTATTATTTTCGGGGAGTATCTTAGTTGCACTTCTTGCTATTATTGCTGATAGAATATTGGAGTTTATAGAAAAATTAGTTATTAGAAAAGTGCAGGGAAAAAGATTAAAGGAGGAAACGTAAATGCTTAAAAAAATTGGAATATTAATTTTAGCATTATTTTTAATTCTAGGAACAGTTGTAGCTTGTGATGATGAAAATGGAGAAGAAACATCAGGTGCTGGAGAGGAAAAGTCAATAACTATAGGAACAAAGCCTATGACAGAGCAATATATAATAGGTGAAATGATAAAGATTTTAGTGGAAGAAAAAACAGAGATAAATGTAGATATGAAATCAGGTATAGCAGGTGGAACTAGTAACTTACATCCTGCAATAATTTCTGGTGAAATTGATCTTTATCCAGAATATACAGGCACAGGGTGGATGTTTGTTCTTGAAAATGATTTGATAGAAGATCCTGATGAAATGTATAAAAGAACAAAAGAAGCTTATGAAGAAGAATTTGATCTTTTATGGCTTGACCAGTATGGATTTAATAATACTTTTACATTGGCAGTAAATGCTGAAAAAGCAAAAGAATTAGGTATAGAAACATATTCAGATTTAGCAGAAAATAGTGAAGAACTTGTATTTGGAGCTGAGTATGATTTTTATGAAAGAGATGATGGATTTAATGCTATAAAAAATGTTTATGGATTCAATTTTAAAGACACAAAAGAAATGGATATAGGACTTAAATATCAAGCAATAGAATCAGGTAAAGTAGATGTTATAAATGCTTTCTCTACAGATGGGTTATTAGATGAATATGGATTAAAAGTACTGGAAGATGATAATAATTTCTTCCCATCATATTATGCTTCAACAGTAGTTAAAAATGAAACATTAAAAGAATATCCAGAACTTAAAGATGTTTTGAATATGTTAGCTAATAATATAAGTGAAGAAGAAATAAGAAATATAAACAATAAAGTTGAGAGTAAAAATGAAGATCCAGAAGATGTAGCATATGAATTTTTAGAAGAGAAAGGACTATTATAGTGGCAGTAGTAAAGTTTGAGAATGTTTCAAAGGATTATGGTAATGGAAAAAAAGCTTTGAAAAATTTGAATTTAGAGATTAATGAAGGTGAATTTGTAACATTGATTGGTCCCTCTGGATGTGGCAAAACAACAGCTTTAAAGTTAATAAATGGATTAATTAAGTCATCTGATGGTAATATATATATTAATAATAAAGAAATATCTAAATGGAATCAAATATATTTAAGACGTCAGATAGGATATGTAATTCAACAAGTAGGGTTATTTCCACACTTAAATATATCTGAAAATATATCATATGTACTAAAGATTAAAGGAGTGGAAAAGGTTCAAAGAAAACAAAGAGCAAGGGAACTTATAGAGCTTGTAGGTCTTACAAAAAATGATTTAAAAAAATATCCTCGTGAATTAAGTGGAGGACAGCAACAAAGAGTTGGAGTTGCAAGAGCACTAGCGGCAGATCCTCCTATAATTTTAATGGATGAACCTTTTGGAGCTATAGATGAAATTACTAGAAAAAAATTACAAGATGAATTAATAGATATACACAAAAAAGTAAATAAGACTATTATTTTTGTAACTCATGATATACATGAAGCTATGAAGCTTGGAAATAAAATAGTGTTATTAAAAGAAGGGGAGCTTATTATATCTGGTAGTAGAGAGGATATATTTTTTAACCAAGAAGATAATTATATAAATGAATTTTTTGGCATAAAAAGTTTTACTTCTTATGCAGATGTAGCAAATATTAAAAATACATTAGTTAAGAATTACCCTACAATAGAATTAAATAATGTGGAAAATAATGCAAAGTTAAAATTTGAAGAAGATATAAATATTTTACCTGTATTAAAAAATGGACAATATATAGGTATGTATTATATAGGGAAGAATTTTGTATTTATGAAAGAAAATATAGAGAATATAGCAGCAATAAATCAGAATAAAACTATAATGGAAGCATTAGAAATTCAATTTAAAGAGGGATATGATATTTTACCAGTAATAGATAATGAAAATAATTATTTAGGAGTATTTAAAATAAATAAAGCATATAATAACATGATAAAAAAAGCTAATTGACAGTATACGCCAAAAACTCTTGGTGTATATTATTTTATACATCTGTATGGGTTTCTGCACAGTTTTTTAAATTCAAATAAATATATGTCTACTTAAATATAGTTATTGCAACAAAAATAAATATATTTTTAAACTGGCATAGTATTTGCATATTAAAATTATATAGAAATAGAGGAGGGATAATGTGAATTTTAATAATTTAACTTTGGAGAAAAAAGAAAATGTAGCAATACTTAAAATTAATAGACCCAAAGCTTTAAATGCATTAAATACAGATACTCTATTGGAACTAGATAATGCAATTGATGTGCTTGATAAAGATCAAGATGTAAACGTTATTGTATTATCAGGTGAAGGTAAGGCATTTGTAGCAGGTGCTGATATTCTAGAAATGAAAGAAAAAACTGCAAGTGAAGGAAGAGAATTTGGTAAGCTTGGCAGTGATATTTTTAGAAAAATAGAAATAATGGAAAAACCAGTTATTGCAGCTGTAAATGGATTTGCATTAGGTGGAGGATGTGAGCTTTCTATGGCATGTGACATAAGAATAGCATCTGAAAAGGCTAAATTTGGTCAACCAGAAGTAGGACTTGGAATAACTCCAGGATTTAGTGGGACCCAAAGACTTTCAAGACTTGTAGGAACTGCTAAAGCTAAAGAGTTAATATTTACAGGCGATATGGTAGATGCTAATACAGCAGAAAAAATTGGACTTGTAAATCAAGTTGTATCAAAAGAAGACCTAATGAATTCTGCACTAGAAATGGCTGAGAAAATATCATCTAAAGCTCAGCTTGCTGTAAGATATTCAAAAGCTGCAATTAATAGAGGCATTGAAACAGATATTGAAACAGGAATAGAAATAGAAAAAGATTTATTTGGACTATGTTTTTCAACAGAGGATCAAAAAGAAGGAATGAATGCATTTATAGAAAAGAGAAAACCAAATTTCAAAAATAAATAAACTGTTAGGAGGCTGAATATGAAAGCTACAATTATTGGTGGCGGAACAATGGGTTCAGGAATAGCTCAAGCATTTGCAGGAGCGGGATATGATGTAATGATAAAGGATATAAATCAAGAGGGAATAGATAGAGGTATAAAAATCATATCTAAAAATTTAGACAGATTAGTAAAAAAAGAAAAAATAACTGAAGATAAGAAAAATGAAATAATGGGTAGAGTTAGAGGTACACTTTCTAATGATGATATAAAAGATTCTGATATAGTAATAGAAGCAGCAGTAGAAAATATGGATATAAAGAAAAAAATATTTAAGGAATTAGATGAAGTTTGTAAGGAAGATGCAATACTTGCTTCAAATACTTCTTCTCTTTCTATAACAGAAATAGCATCAGCTACAAATAGACCTGAAAAGGTAATTGGAATGCATTTTTTCAATCCAGTACCAGTTATGAAACTAGTAGAAGTTATAAAAGGAATAGCAACTAGTGAAGAAACAAAAATGAAAATAATTGAAATGTCTAAGGAGTTAGGAAAAACTTCAGTAGAAGTTGAAGAGGCACCAGGATTTGTAGTAAATAGAATACTAGTACCAATGATTAATGAAGCAGCAGGTATACTTGCAGAAGGAGTTGCATCTAAAGAAGATATAGATGAAGCTATGAAATTAGGAGCAAATCATCCAATAGGACCATTAGCACTTGCAGATTTAATTGGTGTAGATGTATGTCTTGCCATTATGGAAGTTTTATATGATGAATTTGGTGATTCTAAATATAGACCTCACCCATTACTTAGAAAAATGGTAAGAGGCGGAATGTTAGGTAGAAAAACTAAAAAAGGATTCTATGATTATAATAGATAAATAAAAAATATTACGAACCTTGCATAGTGCAAGGTTCGAGTTATGTAAAGACATCGTTAATATATTAACCATACAAGGAGGAGTTATAAATGAGAGAAGTAGTAATAGTAGGAGCAGCAAGAACACCAGTAGGTGCTTTTGGAGGTGCTTTATCAAAATTATCAGCAATAGACTTAGGTGTTGTAGCAGCAAAAGAAGCTATGAAAAGAGCAGGTATAAAGCCAGAAATGGTAGATAATGTTTTAATAGGAAATGTTTTGTCAGCAGGACTTGGACAAAACCCTTCAAGACAAGTTGCTATAAATGCAGGAATACCAGAAACCACTCCAGCAATGACAATAAATAAAGTTTGTGGTTCAGGACTTAGAACTGTTAGTATGGCAGCACAGTTTATAATGCTTGGAGATGCTGATGTTATACTGGCAGGAGGAACAGAAAGTATGAGTAATGCTCCATATTTACTTCCTAAGGCAAGATGGGGACAAAGAATGGGAGATGGACAGATAGTTGATAGTATGATTAATGATTCATTATCTGATGCGTTCTTTGATATTCATATGGGTATAACAGCAGAAAATATAGCGGAACAATGGAATTTAACTCGTGATATGCAAGATGAGTTTGCAGTAAGAAGTCAAAATAGAGCAGAAAAAGCTCAAGCTGAAGGAAGATTTAAAGATGAAATTGTACCTGTAGAAGTACCACAAAGAAGAGGAGAACCTATAGTAGTACAAGATGATGAATATATTAAAAAAGGAGTAACTAAAGAAAAGATTTCAAAATTACGTCCAGCATTCAAAAAAGATGGTACAGTAACAGCTGCAAATGCATCAGGAATAAATGATGGAGCAGCAATGCTTATTTTAATGAGTAAAGAAAAATGTGAAGAATTAGGACTTAAACCACTTGTAACTATAAAATCATATGGTTCAGCAGGGTTAGATCCTAAAATAATGGGTTATGGTCCAGTGCCTGCTACTAAAAAAGCACTTGAAAAAGCTGATTTAAGCATTGAAGATATAGATTTAATAGAAGCTAATGAGGCTTTTGCTGCACAATCACTTGCAGTAGTTAAAGATTTAAAAATGGATCCAGAGAAAGTAAATGTAAATGGAGGTTCTATAGCAATTGGTCATCCAGTAGGAGCTAGTGGAGCTAGAATTTTAATTACATTATTATATGAAATGGAGAAAAGAAACTCTAAAACAGGACTTGCAACTCTATGTATCGGTGGAGGACAAGGTACTTCACTTATAGTTGAAAGATAGTAAATATAAATAAAGTTTAACTAGAGTATATATCAGAATTCTGATGTATACTCTTTTTTTGTTTTAATTTTATGGAAAATATTATATGATATATATAAGATAATCTAAAGGGGATGATGATATGGATATAGATGAATTAATTATACTTTTAGATAAGAAAAAAATAAATATAATTAAGTCTACTATAGCTAGAGCTAAAGATAAAAAATATTTTAATCAATATTCTAGTTCTTCTGAAGAAGTTATACATATGGCATCTAATGATACTATAGAAGGGTTAAAAATAATACTTGAAACACAAAGGTATGTAATATTTAAAAATAAAATAAAGTGGTTTAAAAGTATGATTGAATCTAGAACAAGTATTAGTGTAAAGGAATATATAATAGAATTTATATTACTATTAAAATCGCAAATAGAAGAAAATTTTCTAAAAGATGAAAGAATTAATTTAGTGTTTAATAATATGATATATATAATTAATGAAGAATTTGAAGGGAGATAGAAATGACAAAAAATTTAGAATTAAATAATTATTTAGTATCTACTATGCAAAAAATATTTGATCCTATACCAGTCCCACTTATATTATTAGATAGAAATACACAAATCATAATGATTAATGATATTTTTGCTAATTATTTAGGATATGAAAAATCATATATAATAGGTAAAAAGGTTCAAGATGTAGATAAATATTCTAGATTTCCTTATGTTTTTCAAACAAAAAAATCTGAAATAGCTTGGAAACATAAATTTGAAAATGGTCATACTGGTATTGTTCATAGAATCCCTATATTAGATGAAAATGGTGAGGTAGATTATGGTTTCGGGATGGTGCTTTTTCAAGACATGGAACAGTTTAGAGATATAATAGAGAAAAACAAACTTTTAGAAACAGAAATAAAGCACTATAGAAATAGATTAAGAGAGTTATCAGGCGCTAAATATTCTTGGGAAAATATAATTAGTAGAAGTATTATAATGAATGAAATTAAATCCATGGGAAGAAAAGCTTCTATGACAAGCTCTAATGTACTAATACTTGGTGAAAGCGGTACAGGTAAGGAATTATTTGCTCATTCTATTCATAATGATAGCCGAAGACATCTTGATCCTTTTGTAAAAGTTAATTGTGCTGCTATACCAGAAGAATTACTTGAATCAGAGTTATTTGGGTATGTAGATGGAGCATTCACTGGAGCTAAAAAAGGCGGTAAAATAGGTAAATTTCAATTAGCAAACAAAGGAAGTATATTTTTAGATGAAATAGGAGATATGCCTTTAAATATGCAATCTAAACTATTAAGAGTTTTGCAAGAACGTGAGATTGAAAGGATTGGAAGCAATAAAACACAAAATATAGATATAAGAGTAATAGCAGCTACGAATAAAAGGTTAGAAGAATTAGTTGAAGAAGGTAAATTTAGAGAAGATTTATATTATAGATTAAATGTTATGAGTATAGAAATACCACCTTTAAGAAAAAGAATAGATGATATAGAATCTCTAAGTAAATTGTTATTAAAAAAGATATCTAAACAATTAGGAAAGTATGTAAATGAAATTTCCCATGAAGCTATGGATTATTTGAAATCGCATGATTGGCCTGGAAATGTAAGAGAACTTGAAAATATCTTGGAAAGAGCTGTAAATTTAACGGATAATAATAGAATACTTACTAGACATTTATCTAATTATATAACAAAAACTAAAAAGGAAATAACAATAGGTCCTGTAAAATCTATAAAAGAAATAATAGAAAAAGCAGAACGAAAAGCTATTATAGAAGCTTTAACTTATACAAAAGGAAATAAATTAAAAGCGTCAAATTTACTAAAAATAAGTAGATCTAATCTTTATGACAAAATTGAAAGATATAATATCTCTGTGTAGTATGATTGGACAGTGTATGAATAGAATACAGTAATTTCAAGTAAAGTTGTTTTAAATTAATACAATTTTACTTTTTTTTATAAATAGATTTATTTTGTTCTATTTAAATATAGATAAAATAGCAATTCTATAATATTGTGATATATGGCATAAATATTGCAAATATAATATTACAAAAGAAAGCGTTTTCAAAAGTATGAGTAGGAGGGGTAAAAATGGCAATATTTTTTCAGAATGTAATAGCTGGTCTTGAAACAGGAAGTTTATATGCTTTGGCCGCTTTAGGACTAGTTTTAATATTTAGAACATCAGATGTTGTAAACTTTGCTCAAGGTGAAATGGCTATGTTTTCGGCATTTATATCTTTTACATTATTTGATAGCTTTGGTTTTTCTTATTATTTAGCTGTATTAGGAGCATTAGTATTTGCGCTTATATTTGGATTTTTAGTAGAAAGAATATTTATAAGACCTGCATCAAATGCATCACTTGTAAGCAAAATGATAATTACATTAGGACTAATAATGATAATAGGAGGCCTTGCTTCAGCAATATTTGGTATTGACTCATATTACTTTAGAAGGGCAATAGATGTAGATAATATTAAAGTAAGTGGTGTGGTAATTCAACCAAATGCAATATTTATAATTGCTCTTACTATGATAATTACAGGGATATTATTTTATATAATAAATAAAACAAAGTTAGGGATTGCAATAAGAGCTACAGCACAAAATGAAATTACAGCTAGACTTATGGGGATTCCTGTATTTAAAGTTTATTCGTTTGCATGGATTACAGCAACACTTTTGGGGGCGCTTGCAGGAATTTTAATAGCACCTACCACAAATGTATCTACTACTATGATGGGAGAAGTTCATTTAAAATCATTTATAGCAGCAGTATTAGGGGGATTCGGCTCTTTTTATGGACCAGTACTCGGTGGATTAATAATAGGAGTTCTAGATAATTTAGTAGGAATGTATATATCACTTGCATGGAAAACTGTAATAGTTTATGGACTGTTAATAGTCATACTCATATTAAAACCTACAGGATTATTTGGAAAAACTCATAGAAAGAAGGTGTAATATATGAAGAATATAAATAAAAAAACTACTATATATATTATTTTTATTTTAATAATATCAAGCTTACCATTTATATTAGGAGTACAAAGATCTACTATGACACTTATAAATACAATAGTAATATATTCAATAGCAGCTTTAGGATTTAATATACTACTTGGATATTCTGGACAGATTTCACTTGGTCATGCTGCTTTTATGGGGCTTGGAGCTTATATATCAGCATATGTAACAAATACTTTACCTGAAATGGGAGGAGTAGAATTTATAATAGGAATATTTTTAGCTGGATTAATACCATTAGTGATAGGTTTAATTTTAGGTCTTATAGCACTTAGACTTGAAGGACATTATCTTGCTATTGCAACACTTGGCTTTGGTGTAGCAATACAGCAAGTATTTAAAGAGTGGGTAGCATTTACAAATGGTTTTTCTGGGATGAATGCAAGTGCTATAAATTTGTTTGGAACAAGTTTACGAAGTAGAGAGTCTTTTTATATATTTTCTCTTATAATCTTGGCTCTTTTATCAATTTTTTCATATAACTTTATACATTCAAAAATAGGTAGAGGTTTAATTGCTATGAGAGATAGTGAACATGCAGCTCAAGCTATGGGTATAAGTATTTTTAAATATAAACTTATAGCATTTTCAGTATCAGCATTTTATACTGGTATAGCCGGAGGGTTATATGTACATTTAATTAGATTTGTAGAGCCCAATCAATGGGGAGTAGAATTATCACTTAACTTACTTGCAATGGTAGTTATAGGAGGTCTAGCTAGTATATTTGGAAGTATATTAGGAGCTGCTTTTTTAACAGCTATTCCAGAAATATTAAAGGAAATTCCTGTAATAGGTGAGATTAGAAATTTATCTATGATTTTAACAGGAGTACTTTTAATTGTAGTAATAATGTTTATGCCTCAAGGGATTGCAAGACTTGGAATCAAAATTAAATTTTTATTTAATAAAAAAACAAAAGAAGAAAAATTAAAAGAAGAAAAAGTGGTATAGATTGGAGGTTTTAAAGTGGACATATTAACTATAAAAAATTTATCTATCAGTTTTGGTGGATTAAAAGCAGTAGATAATTTATCTTTTAATGTAGAAAAGAACACTATATATGGTCTCATAGGTCCTAATGGAGCTGGAAAAACTACAGTATTTAATTGTATAAGTAGATTTTATAATCCAGATAGTGGAGAATTAAAATTTTTTAATAATAAAGAATATAATCTTTTAAACTATAAAACTCATCAAGTAATAGATAAAGGACTTGTAAGAACTTTTCAAAATGTGGAGCTTGTAAAGACTATGACGGTTTTAGAAAATATATTAATTGGTCTTCAAACTAATACAAAAGGGAATATTTTTTCATATGGCTTTAGACTTCCAGGTGCAATAAAGGAAGAAAAAAGAATAAGAAAAAAAGCATTAAATGTAATAAGGTTTTTAGGGTTAAAAGGAAAAGAACATGAGTTGGCAGCATCACAACCATATGGAATACAAAAACTTATTGAACTAGGAAGAACTTTAGTATCAGATCCATCACTTATAATATTAGATGAACCTGCTGCCGGTATGAATAGTACTGAAACTAAAGAACTTGCAAAATTAATTATAAGAATAAGAGATGAATTAAATATTACAATTTTATTAGTAGAACATGATATGAGTCTAGTAATGGATATTTGTGAAAAAATTTGTGTTATAAATTTTGGAAAGAAAATTGCGGAAGGATCACCTATTGAGATACAACAAAATGAAGAAGTTCAAAAAGCCTATCTGGGAGGTGAAATAGTATAATGTTAAAACTCCAAAATATAGATGCATATTATGGATTTATTCATGCTTTAAAAAATATAAATATAAATATAAAAAAAGGAGAAATAGTAACCATTTTAGGAGCAAATGGAGCTGGAAAAACTTCTACATTAAAAGTTATATCAGGATTATTAAAACCTCAAAAAGGAAAAATAAAATTTAATAATAAATCATTTAATAAATATACTCCTGAAAAAATAGTATCAGAAGGAATTATACAATCTCCTGAAGGTAGACAAATATTTCCTGAATTAAGTGTAGAAGAAAATTTAAAAGCAGGAGCTTACACTAGAAAAGATAGAAATAATATAGAAAATTCTCTAGAAGAAGTTTATAATTATTTTCCAATACTTAAAGAAAGAAAAAAACAATATGCAGGGACTTTATCAGGAGGAGAACAACAGATGCTTGCAATAGCTAGAGCTCTTATGGCTAAGCCAAAAATTTTACTTTTAGATGAGCCTTCACTAGGTCTTGCACCTATTATAGTTAAAGAAATATTTCAAATAATAAAAGATATAAACAAGGAAGGTACTACAGTATTACTTGTAGAACAAAATGCTTATCAAGCATTATCTATTGCAGATTATGGCTATATTTTAGAGACGGGAAAGGTGGTGTTAGAAGGAAATAGCAAAGAATTATTAGTAAATACAGATATTAAAAAAGCATATCTAGGTGGAAATTAAAGGAGGAATAAAAATGGCAAAGAGGATTATAGCGATTATGTTGATATTGATGTTAACTATTTCTATGGCAGCATGTGGTAACGATTCAAGCGAAACATCAGGTGAAAAAGAATTAGCACAAGGTGTAAGTGAAGATAATGTAAAAATTGGAACAGTTGCAGTACAATCAGGACCCTTATCATTTATAGGAGCTCCTTATGTAGCTGGAATGGAAGCTTATTTTAAAACTATAAATAAAGATGGTGGAGTTAATGGACGTGAGATAGAACTTCTGAAAAAAGATGATGAATTTAAACCAGATAAGTCAGTTCAAGCAATAGAATCTCTAATATTTGACGAAGAAGTATTTGCTGTAGTAGGTCATTTAGGAACTCCTGGAGTAGTAGCAAGTGAAGAAATTATTAAAGAAGAAGGTATACCTTCAGTATATTTTGGATCAGGAGCAGCATCTCTTACAGAAGCTGGTGAAAATTTCTTCCCAGTACAACCAAATTACTTATATGAAGGAAAACTTATGAGTAAATTTGCAGTAGAAGAATTTAATGCAGAAGATGTAGTAGTAATTTATCAAAATGATGATGTAGGTAATGATGGGTTAGAAGGATTTAAAACAGGATTAGATGAACTAGATAAAAAAGATATATTAAAAGCAGAAATACCATTTGGAGCAAGTGATACAGACTTTACAGTACCAATTCAAAAGGCTAAAGAACAAGATCCTGATTTAATTATAATATATGGATTAAGTACAGGTGCAGCAGGAATACTTAAAAACATGGAAAATGCAGGTATGACTGATGTAGATTCTCTTACAACTTATTCAAATGCAGATGCATCATTTTTAGAAGTAGCAGCACCAGCAGCAGAAAAAGCTATTAAGAATCTACATGTAATGGGCTGGTTAGAAGTTACAGAAGAGTCATTACAACCATTAATGGATGCAATGAAAGAATACTATCCAGATACACCAATAAACTCATATACAATGGCAGGTTGGGTAGCAGGAGAAACTTTTGTAGCTGGTCTTAAAAAGGCTGAAGATAATTTATCTTGGGACGGGTATATAGAAGCAATGAATGGGCTTAATTATACAGAAGGTCTAGCTTCTGAAATATCTTATTCAGAAGGAGAAAGAGAAGGAGTTACTCAAATGGCAGTAAGTGAAGTTGTAGAAGAAAATGGAAGTTATCAATTTAAACAAATGACAGATTTTATGGAATTTAAATAATAATGAAAAGTATATTATATAAGATAGAATATATAATTAAGGATCAAATGATGCATTATCTTTGCACATGTGTATTAATTTAATAATTAGTATAAAATAAATGGATGTAAATCACATGTTTCTCTTTAGAATAATTTTTGCAATATATAAATAATAAACTATAAGGGTGAGATTTATGGATATTAAATTAAAAAAACTAGAATTAGACAACGGAGAAACTCTAGGTTATAGAGAAAGTAGTAGTGGTGAAAAAAATTTACTATTGATACATGGAAATATGACATCCTCTAAGCATTGGGATTTATTAATGGAGAATCTACCTGATGATTATAAAGTATATGCAATAGATTTAAGAGGTTTTGGTATATCAACATATAATAAGGAGATTAATTCCATTAAAGATTTTTCGGAAGATGTAAAATTATTTGTAGACAAAATAGGTTTGGAGAAGTTCACAGTAGCTGGTTGGTCAACTGGTGGAGGAGTGGCTATGCAATTTTCAGCGGACTATCCTGAGTACGTAGAAAATTTAATTTTACTTGAATCAGTTGGAGTGAGTGGATATCCAATATTTAAAAAAGATGAGCAAGGAAATCCTATCATAGGAGAAATTTTGAAAACGAAAGAGGAAGTAGCCATGGATCCTATCCAAGTTATGCCTATCCTTAACGCTTATAAGAACAAGGATAAGGAGACTTTAAAGCAAATCTGGGAAATGACTATATACACTCATAATAAGCCTAATGATTCTAGATATGATGATTACTTAGAAGATATGTTAACTCAAAGGAATTTAGTTGATGTAGACTATGCATTATTAACATTTAATATAAGTAATAAACACAATGGTGTAGTAGAAGGAAATAATCTAGCAGAGAAAATTCAGGTTCCCACGTTAATAATTCAAGGAGACAGGGATTATGTTGTTCCAATGGAAATGGCAAAAGGAATTAAAGATGCTATAGGGGATAACGCAGTATTAAAAGTTATTGAAAATAGTGGACATTCACCGTTAATAGACAACCTTGATGAATTGATTGATTCTATAATTGATTTCACTTCAAAAAAATAAAGGGGCTGTTTTAAAATAAAAAGCTTCTAAGAGAAAAACAGGTCAAAGAGCTCTAGCTCTAAGACCTGTTTCTTAAAGTTATAGATAAAATTATTACGGATATGAAAATTTTATCTGTTGCAATAAATATCAAGAAATTAAGATTTACTAGATATAAATAAAAATATATTTGTTTTTGTTTAAAACGATAAAGCATGCTTCTTTTTTTGAAAATTTCTGTCCTATAAAAAAACATGTATATATAAAATACACTAAATTAATATAGTTTTTGTTTAAATAAAATACACTTTAAACAGCCTAATAAATAGCATATTTTATACTAATGAAAATAGCTAAAATTAGCCGTTTTCACTATAGTTTTATTGGCATAGATTATGCAATATAAATATGTAAAAACTTTAGGAGGTTTTAATATGCAAAAGCCAAATGTAGGTATAGTAGGTATGGGAGTTTATATACCTGAAGTAAGAATGACAGCAAAAGATATATCTGATGCTACAGGAGGTATTTGGGCAGAAGAAGCTATAAAAGAAAAATTAGGTATAATAGAAAAAACTATTCCTGATATAGGTGATGGTACTCAAGAAATGGGAGTAAAGGCAGGACTTGATGCAATTAAAAATACAGGAATAGATCCACTAGAGATAGATTTAATATTATGTATGGGAGAAGAATGGAAGGAATATCCTCTTACCACCTCAGGAATATATATTCAAGAAAAAATTGGCGCAAAAAATGCATGGTCACTGGATGTACAACAAAGATGTTGTACTACAGTTGCAGCTATGAAAATAGCAAAAGATATGATGCTTTCAGATGATAATATAAATACAGTAATGATAGTAGGCGGATATAGAAATGGGGATTTAATAGATTATGCTGATCCAAAGTCTTCTATGATGTATAATTTAGCTGCTGGTGGTGGAGCTATTATACTAAAGAAAAATTATAATAAAAACTTATTATTAGGTACTCATATAATGAGTGATGGTTCTATGTCAAGAGATGCAGGTGTAGAAATTGGCGGAACTGTAAATCCAATAGATGAAAGCAATTTAGGTGAAGCTTACAAGTCTCTTAAATTAATGAATCCAGTTCATATGAAAGATAGACTAAATGAAGTATCTATGAATAATTGGTTTAAATGTATAGATAAAGCATTTGAAAAATCTAATGTAGATAAAGATGAATTAGGATATCTTGCAGTGCTTCATTTTAAGCGTTCAATGTATGAATTAATGTTAGAAAGTTTAAATTTAGATAAAAATAACAGTATTTACCTGGAAAATTATGGTCATATGGGTCAAGTGGATCAAATATTATCTCTTTATTTAGGGTTAAAAGAAGGTAAGATTAAAGATAAAACCATTGTTTCAATGATAGCAGCAGGTATAGGATATGCTTGGGCTGCAAATGTCATAAGATGGGGTTAAGGAGGTATTACAATGGATATAAATAATATATATAGTAAAAAAGTAATCTCTTTAGATGAAGCATTAAGAAAGATAAAATCAAATCAAAATTTAGTTTCTGCTCTTGGTGCAGCTGAGCCTAAAAGAATTTTAGAAAATTTGCATAAAATATCTCATAGAGTAGAAAATGTCAATTTATCTACATGTCTTCCTATGGGAGTTTATGAGTATTTTACTAACCATAAAAATAAAGGTCATTTTCATATGGATGGATGGTTTTATTCTCCTCCTATAAGAAAATCTCACAAGCATGCAAACGTTTCCTATATACCAAATCATCTTCATTTTTCGGCTACAAAAAGGCTATATCATAGACAGCCTAATATTTATATGGGAACTTGTTCTCCTGTAGATAAGCATGGATATGTATCTTTATCATTAAGTGCAACATATGAAAGAGAAATAATAGAAAATGCTGATGTTGTAATGCTTGAAATAAATCCTAATATGCCAAGGACATTTGGTGATACTATTTTAGATATAAGAGATGTAGATTATTTCATAGAAGTAGATTATGAGGTACCTGAATTGCCAGCTCAAAAACCAAGTAAAATAGATAAAAAAATAGGAGAATATATCTCTACTTTAGTTGAAGATGGTTCTACCTTACAACTTGGCATAGGGGGTATCCCAAATGCTGTAGCAGATGCTCTTATGAATAAAAAGAATTTGGGGATTCATACAGAAATGCTGACAGATGGAATGGTAGATTTATATAAAAATGGTGTTATAACAGGAAAGAAAAAGACATTGTATCCTGAAAAGATGATAGCTACATTTGCACTTGGAACTAAAAAATTATATGATTTTATTAATGATAATCCAGCGGTAATGATTATGAAAGGAAACTGGGTAAATGACCCGTGCGTAATAGGTAAAAATTATAAGATGGTATCAATAAATACTACTTTGCAAGTAGATTTAACAGGACAATGTGCATCTGAATCAATAGGACATAATCAATTTAGTGGAACTGGTGGTCAAGCAGATACTGCTATAGGGGCACAAAATTCAAAAGGGGGAAAATCTATTATAGCATTATCATCTACTGCAAGTGTAAGGACAGGAGTTGGTGATGAAAGAAAAACTATCTCTAAAATAGTGCCTTTATTAGATAAGGGTTCTATTGTAACATTATCTAGAAATGATGTAGATTATGTAGTGACGGAATATGGTATAGCAAGTCTTCGTGGTACAAATATAGCTGAAAGAGTAGAAAGACTTATAAATATATCTCATCCTGATTTTAGAGAAGAAATTAAGAACAGAGCAAATGAACTTATGATATGGTAAGGAGTGATTATATGGCAATAGTAAATATTGATGGTATGGATATTTATTATGAAGCATATGGTGAAGGCGAAGTTATCATACTTTTAAATGGAATAATGATGAGTACAGCAAGCTGGCAAGGATATATTGAAGGTTTATCTAAAAATAATAAATTAATATTAGTAGATTTCATAGATCAGGGACAATCTGAAAAAGTAGATTATCAATACACACAAGACTTACATGTAGAAACACTAAAAGGATTATTTGATTATTTAGAAGTTAAAAAAGTGCATATGGTAGGTATATCCTATGGTGGAGAAGTTGCTATGAAATTCACACTTAAATATCAAGATTACCTTAGTTCACTAATACTTGCAAATACCACAAGCTATACAAATCACAACTTAAAAGATGTAGGTAAATCTTGGATAAATGCAGCTGAAACATATGATGGTTCTAATTTTTTTAAAACTACAATACCAGTAATATATTCCCCAGAATTTTATGAAGAAAATATAGAATGGCTCAGAAAAAGAGAAGAAATGTTTACTAATATATTTACAAAAGAATGGTATGATGCATTTGTAAGACTTACAATTAGCGCTGAAGATTTAAATATTACAGATGAATTATATAAGATAAATGTACCTACACTTATAATGGGTTCAGATGAAGATGTAGTTACACCTTTAAAATATCAAAAAGTGATACATGAAAAAATAAAGGATTCTAGATTTGTAATATTTAATAATTCAGGTCATGCATCCATGTATGAAAAGCCATATGAATTTTTAATTCAAATATTAGGGTTTGTTAGCTTGAATTGACATTGTGTCTAGGGTTTTATTTTCTTTAGACATAATAGTAAGATTTAAAAATAATATTCTCATGACTCCTTTTAAGTATGGATTCTTTATATTTTAAATAAAAAAATAATACTATATATACATAGATGTGATATAATAACTATGTGAACTTACAATTAGAATATAAAGGATGATAAAATGTGAAATATTTTCTAAAGGTTTTTTCCATCGCCCTATTATGTTTTACAGTAGTAATGGGAGCAGGTGCCTATACTTATTTTAATTTCTTTGATTCAACAGCAAATGCAAATGATAAAAGGAATGACCATCCAATGCGTGACTATACTCAAGAGGAAATAGAAAATTTGCCTGCATTTGAAAAAGCAGTAGCAAACAGTGATAGAATAAATGTATTACTTATTGGAATAGAAGCAGAAGGTAGAAGTGATACACTTGTATTTGCAAGTTTTGATCCTAAAACTAAAAAAGTAGATATGATATCTGTTCCTAGAGATACTGAATATCATGTACCAGGATATGATACAGCAGACAATAGAAAATTAAATGCAGTATATATTAGGAATTTAAAAAAAGGACATAAAGTAGCTGCTGAAAAAACAATGGAAGCTGTAGAAGAAATACTAGGTGTACCTATTGATAACTATGCTACAATATCTTATGATGGAGTAGAAAACATAGTTGAATCTTTAGGTGGAGTTGAGATGGACGTGCCACAAAGGATGAAATATGAATACTTTTATCCAGATGGAACAAAAGAAATGAGATATTTAGAAGAAGGAACACAAGTTTTAAATGGTAGTGAAGCTATAGGTTTTTTAAGATTTAGAAAAGGCTATGCAAATGGAGATATTGGTAGAGTAGAAGCTCAACAGAAATTTATAAAAGCAGCTCTTAAAAAAGCATTAGGATTTAATCTTCCAAAAGTAGCAATGACTGTTGCAAAAGAAGTAAAAACTGATATGAGTGTATTAGATATAACTGCCAATGCTACAAAAGCTATAGGAATGAATATGAATAATGTAAATGCTCATACCCTTCCTGGAGAAACAAAATCTCTTACATTCCAAGGATGGACATTATCATTTTTTGAACATAATGAAGATGAAACAAGAGAATTAATGAAAGAAATATATGGTGTAGAAGCTGATGAAGATTTAGATGAAAAAATAGCAGAATAATAAAAAAAGGCTCCCAATTTTTGGGAGCTCTTTTAATGGGGGAGTGGGGACTAAGGTATAGTATATTTATAACCAAATAGATTTTTTTTAAACCTAAATATTTGAAAGTTTTATTTATTTATTTTAGTTTTAAACATATCCCCAACTTTATACACATCTCCTGCACCAATAGTTATAATTAAATCACCTTTATCCACAGTTTTTTCTAAGAAATTAACTACTTCATCAAAAGTTTCGATAAAAATACTGTCTTGACCATTTTTATTTATCTCATCTACTAATTGTTTTGAATTAACTATTCCTGTATTTTTTTCTCTTGCTGCATAAATATCTGTAATAATTATCTTATCTGATCCTTTAAAGCATTTGCCAAATTCCTTTAAAAGAGATTTAGTTCTTGTATAAGTATGTGGTTGAAACACACAATAAATTTTATTGTATTTGTCACCTATAGAATTTAATGTGGCTTTTATTTCAGTAGGATGATGAGCATAATCGTCTATTAACTGAATTCCTTGAACTATTCCTTTATCTTCAAATCTTCTATGGGTTCCTTTGTATATTTTTAAGCCCTCTTTTATTGTTTTTATATCTACCCCTGATATAAAAGTAGCTGCAATAGCAGAAAGTGAATTATATATATTGTGTTCACCTATAACATTTAATTTTATATGGTCTATAAACTTATTATTTATATATAGATCATATTCACCGTAACCTTTATCATTATATTTTATATTAGTTGCATAGTAATTATTGTTTGAATTAAGTCCAAAAGTAATAATATTCTTAGCTGTATTTATTATGGTTTTAACATTTTCATCGTCACCATTTACAATTGAGTAGCCACCTTCAAGGGATAAATTATTAAACTTTTTAAATGTATCTTTTATATGATCCATGCCAGTAAAATAATCTAGATGATCTTCGTCAATATTTAATATTATTCCTATTGTGGGATTAAATTTTAAAAAGTTCTCTTTATATTCACAGGCTTCAGTTAGAAGTAATTTATTATCTCCAATTTTTACATTTCCACCTATTGAATCTAGTTCTCCACCTAAAAGAATAGTTGAATCTAATAATGAAATATATAGAATAGATGCTATCATTCCAGTAGTAGTAGTTTTTCCATGAGTTCCTGCTACAGCTATAGAATCCTTATAGCTTTTCATTAATTCTCCAAGAAAAGTTGCCCTGTCCATCATAGGTATTTTATTTTTTTTTGCAAAAACATATTCAGGGTTGTCTTCTCCAATTGCTGAAGTATATACTATCAAATCAACATCTTCTATATTTTTAGAATTATGACCAATATGTATGGTAGCACCATTATTTATTAGTTTTTCTATTATTTTAGAATTATTCATATCAGAACCTGTAACTATATAATTTCTGTTTAGTAAAATTTCAGCAAGACCACTCATACTAATTCCGCCAATGCCAATAAAGTGTATTTTTTTATAATTAGTTTTATTTATATCAAATTTCAACATATGATTACCTCCAGTTTAGAATATCTATATTATTTCCAAAATATGCGTAATATACTCTTCACGATTATACCACAATTCAAAACTTTATAAAATAAAAAGTAATTGTCATTGATAATTATTATAAAAACGAATAAAATATAATTAAATAATTATATAATTCGTTAAGGAGTGAGCTTTTTGAAAAAATTTAACAGGAAAGATAGATTAGCTGCAATAATGAATATACTTACTGAAAAAACAAATCACGTATTTACTTACAAATATTTTACCAATATGTTTGAAACTGCAAAATCAAGTATAAGTGAAGATATTATGATGATTAAACAATTAGTTGAGACTCTAGAGTTAGGAAAAATAGTAACAATAGCTGGTGCCAGTGGTGGCGTTAAATTTATACCGATTATTTCTAAAAAGAACGCAGAATTTTTTTTGGATGATTTATCTAGTAAATTAATAGATGAAAATAGAATTATAACAGGAGGATTTATATATATGTCAGATATACTTTATTCTCCTGATATATCATATAAAATAGGACGTATATTTGCTACTAAATTTTGGGAAGAAAATATAGATTATGTAGTTACTATTGAGACTAAAGGCATACCCCTTGCTACTATGACTGCTAAAATATTAGATGTTCCATTAGTTATAATAAGAAAGAATTTAAAAATAACTGAAGGAGCTACTGTTAGTATAAATTACATATCAGGTTCAACAAAAAAAATTCAAACTATGTTTTTAACTAAAAGGGCTTTAAAAGAGAATTCAAAGGTATTAATAATAGATGACTTCATGAAAGCAGGTGGCACTGCTAAAGGAATAAAAGATATGATGAACGAATTTAATGTAGAAGTAGTTGGGACAGGTGTACTTATAAATACACCTGATCCAGAAGAAAAGTTAATAGATGATTATATTGCATTATTAAATTTTAAATCAATAAATAAGTCAGAAAATAAAATAAGTATAACTCCTAATAAATCGATTTTTTAATATTTAGAAATATTAAAAAAAGTTAATGAAATTTTGCAAAAAAAGAAGGAATTTTAAATTGTATGGAGAATATAAATATAAGCTAAAAATTTTATATCATCTATAAGGTTTAGGAGGTGGGTGTTCGTGAAGGTAACAGATGTAAGAATTAGAAAAATCAATAGAACAGGAAAGATGAAAGCAATAGTTTCTGTAACATTTGATGAAGAATTTGTAGTTCATGATATCAAAATAATAGAAGGATTAAATGGACTTTTTGTAGCTATGCCAAGTAGGAAGATGTCTGATGGAGAGTTTAGAGATATTTCTCACCCTATTAATTCAGATACTAGAGCTAAAATTCAGGAAGCTGTTTTCAATGAGTATGAAGCTCAATTAGATGTAGAAAGCGAAGAATTAGCCTAATCTCAAACATAATTTTAAAGATACCTTCTTATAAATTTAGGTATCTTTTTTGATGCAAAAAATATTTCATCTTAATTATCCTTAAAAACCCTATAAAATACTATATCTTTCTGTTATAATATAAAGGAAAATCATTTCAGAAGACTTTAGTGTAAAAATGATATTTTAATAAGTAGAGGTGTTAAGATGATAATTTCTGTAATACTAGCAGCTGGCGAAGGTACGAGAATGAAGTCAAATTTACCTAAGGTAGCTCATCATGTGTGTGGAAAACCTATGGCAAGTCATGTTATTGAAGCAGCTAAAAATGCTGGGTGCGAAAAAAACATAGTGATTGTAGGTCATGGTAAAGAGAGGGTTAAAGAAGCTTTAAGTGGAAATGATATAGAATTTGTAACTCAACCTACAGGTGAAGGTGTACCTTATGGCACAGGTTATGCAGTAATGCAATCACAAAATTATATATCAGATAATGATCGAGTAATAATACTTACAGGAGATACTCCACTAATAGAAGGAAATACTTTAAAAGACCTTGTAGATTATAGTTCTAAAAATAATTTAGATGCTATAGTACTAACAGCAGAATTTGAAGATTCAACGGGCTATGGTAGAATAAAAAGACAAAAAAATGGCAATATAATAGGTATAATAGAACATAAAGATGCAACAGAAGAGGAACGTAAGATAAAAGAGATCAATTCAGGTATTTTTATGTTTAAAGGTAGTGCCCTTAAGTATGCCTTAAATAATTTGACGAATGATAACTCTCAGAATGAATATTATATAACCGATGCAATAAAAATATTATCAGATAATGGATATAATGTAGATGGATTTATATTAAAAGATAATACTGAAATACTTGGAGTGAATTCAAAAGTCCAATTATCAGAAGCTGAAGAGATTATGAGAAAGAAAATCAATGAGTATCATATGTTAAATGGTGTAACCTTGGTAGATCCTAAAGCTACATATATAGAAAAAGGTGTAGAGATAGGGACAGATACTATAATCTATCCTGGAGCAGTTATTAAAGGAAATACTAAGATAGGTAGGGATTGTATTATAGAAGGAAGTTCAAATATCGCAGATACAATTCTTGGTAACAGAATAAATGTAAAATCATCTACACTTATAGAAAGTATTGTTGGTGATGACACTAAGATAGGTCCAAATGCTTATTTAAGACCTAAAAGTAATATAGGTAAAAATGTTAAGATTGGTGACTTTGTTGAAGTTAAAAATGCTAATATAGGTAATAATTCTAAAGCATCTCACCTTTCATATATTGGTGATGCAGATGTAGGAGAAAATGTAAATATTGGTTGCGGAGTAGTCTTTGTAAACTATGATGGTAAAAATAAATTTAGATCTAATGTAGGGAACAATGCATTTGTAGGTAGTAACTCAAATTTAGTAGCACCAGTTAATGTTAGAGATAATGGATATATAGCAGCAGGCTCTACTATTACAGAGGAAGTAATGGAAGGGGACTTATCAATAGCACGTGCTAGACAAGTAAATAAACCCGGGTGGGTTTTTAAAAATAATAAAAATAAATAATAACTTTAGGAGGATTAACATGCAAGTGATGGGAAGAGACATTAAAATTTTTTCAGGTAATGCAAATAAGAAATTAGCAGAAAAAATTTGTGAAGAAGCAGGAGTGACTTTAGGTGATTCTGAAGTAACTAGATTTAGTGACGGTGAAATATCAGTAAATATAAACGAGACTGTAAGAGGTGCAGATGTATTTGTAATACAACCTACAAATCCTCCTGTAAATGAAAACCTTATGGAGCTTTTAATAATGATTGATGCATTAAAAAGAGCATCAGCAGGTAGGATTAATGCAGTGATACCATATTATGGATATGCTAGACAAGATAGAAAAGTAAAAGCAAGAGATCCAATTACATCTAAATTAATAGCAGATTTAGTTTCTGTAGCAGGTGCAGATAGAGTAGTTACAATTGATTTACATGCAACTCAGTTACAAGGGTATTTTGATATACCTGTAGACCATTTATTAGGTGTTCCAATTCTTGCAAGAGATTGTATAGATAAAGGTAGAATTAATAACGATACTGTTATAGTTTCACCTGATATAGGAGGAGTTAGAAGAGCGAGAAATTTTGCAAGTATAGTTGACTTACCTATAGCTATAATAGAGAAGAGAAGACCTAAAGCAAATGTATCTGAGGTTATGAATATAATTGGAGATGTAAATAACAAGGATGTAATAATAGTAGATGATATTATTGATACTGCTGGTTCTATGGCAAAAGCAGCTAAAGTATTAAAGGATTTTGGAGCTAAAAAAGTATATGCAGCTTGTACTCATCCAGTATTATCAGGTCCTGCAATAGAAAGGTTAAAAGATTCAATGATAGAGAAATTAATAGTAACAGATTCTATACCTCTACCTGAAGAAAAACAAATAGACAAAATTGAAGTAGTATCAATAGCACCTTTATTTGCAGATGCCATAAATAGAATATATGCAAATAAATCAGTAAGTAAACTTTTCAAGTAAAATTAAGGAGTTGAAAAAGTTGTATTTAGTAGTAGGTCTGGGGAATCCAGGAAAAAAGTATAGTAATACTAAGCATAATGTAGGTTTCGATACTATAGATATTTTATCTGAAAGACTAGGAATTAAAGTAAATAAGATAAAGCATCAATCTGTGTATGGAGAAGCTAATATAAACGGAAAAAAAGTATTACTCATAAAACCTCAAACCTATATGAATGATAGTGGCATTACGGTTAGAGGATTTTCAGATTTTTATAAACTGCCTATAGAAAATATTATTATAATTTATGATGATATAGATATACCTATTGGTAATCTTAGAATTAGGAAAAAAGGTAGTGCAGGAAGTCATAATGGAATGAAATCAGTAATATACCATTTAAAAGATGATAAATTTCCAAGAATCAGAATTGGCATAGGTAAACCTGGTTATGATAAAGATTTAATTAGTCATGTATTAGGTGGATTTAATAAAGAAGATAGAGAATTAATTGATGAAGCTATCTTAAATGCTGCCAAAGCAGTAGAGGAAATTATGAATTCAGATATAGAACGATCAATGAATATGTACAATAGTTAAAGATATAAAATACTTAATTGCCTAGGATTTAAATCCTAGGCTAAAGGTATTTTAAGGAGTGTGTCAAATGAATGTATTTAAAGAGCAATTGAATAATCTTGCTTCTTACAATGAATTAATAAAAAATTTAAAAAATAAATTATCACCTATATCTCTTCATGGGTTATCTAAAGAAAATATATCACATATAGCATATGCTATAAAAGAAGATTTAAAAGGACAAGTGCTTATAATAACTTATGATGAATTAAGAGCTAAATCAATAATAGAAGATTTAGCATTGTTTGATGCACAAAATTCTGAGATTTATCCTGCTAGACAATTAGTTTTTTATGATTTTGATGCAGTTAGTCATGATATTTCAAACCAAAGACTTAAAGTGTTAGATAGGCTTATTAATGAAGAAAATATCATAGTAGTTGCAAGTATTGAATCTATTTTAAATAGAGTTATGAAAAAAGATATCTTTAAGAAATACAAAAAAGAAATAAATTTTGGTGATAGATTAAATTTAGATGAAATTGTGAATTCACTGATAGTTCAAGGTTATGAAAGAGTTGATATGATAGAGGGACATGGACAGTTTAGTGTAAGAGGTGGAATAATAGATTTCTTTCCTACCACAAATGAATATCCTTTCAGAGTTGAGTTATTTGATGATGAGGTAGATTCTATAAGAACATTTAGCTTGAAAGATCAGCGTTCAATAGAAAACTTTACTGGGGCTAAAATTACTCCAGCTAAAGAAATATTTATAGAAGAGCAGTTTAAAGAAAGTATAAAAGAAAAAATTGAAAAAGAGTTAAATAGTACTTTAAAGAAATTTAAATTAAATAAAGAAGAACAAAAATCGGAAAATTTAGAAGAAAAATTTAAATATTATATAGAACGAATTGATAGTAATCTTTCAATAGAAAATTTAGATATTATATTACCTTATATGATAGAAGATTTATCTAATATAATTACTTATATTAAAAATGATACTACAATTTTAGTAGATGAACCAAATAGAATAGATGAAAATATAAAGTCATTAAATGATGATTTTTTAGAAAAATATAGAGACCTGTATGAATCAGGTGAGGTATTAAATTCTCATAAAGATATCTTTTATAATTATGAAGAAATAATTAAAATATTAAATTCTAAAGATGTAGTTACTATGACTGGATTGCTTAAAAATAATAAGCAATTTAAACCTAAAAAAATAGTGAGTATATCTACTAAATCTGTTCAAGCATTTCATAGCAAACTGGATATATTAAAAGATGAATTAAATCGTTTAAGATATAAAGGATATAAAATAGTTATATTATCAGGAACTGATGAAAGGGGAAAGAGATTATCTAAAAATTTAAAAGAAAAGAGTATAGATAATATTTATTCTGATACTTATGATATAGATATAAAGACAGGCCAAGTAGTTATAGTTCCCGGAACTATAGCATCTGGTTTTGAGTATCCTGATATTAAATTTATGATAATAAGTGATAAAGAAGTTTTTGGAACTATAAAAAGAAAAAGAAGAAAGAAAAATAAAAAAGATCAAAAAAATATAAGCTCCTTTAGAGATTTAAAAGTAGGAGACTATGTAGTACATGAAAATCATGGTATAGGTAAATATATTGGAATGGAACAACTAGTAGTAGATGGAATAAAAAAAGATTATCTATCTGTAAGATATTCAGGAAAAGATAGACTATATATACCAGTTGATCAAATGGATTTAATTCAAAAATATATTGGAAGTGAAGTAGGCAAAACTAAAGTAAGTAAATTAGGAAGTGGAGAATGGGCTAGAACTAAAAGTAAAGTTAAAAAAGCTATAAAAGAAATGGCAATAGACCTATTAGAGCTTTATGCAAAAAGAAGAACAGTAAAAGGCTTTAGTTTTTCTAAAGATCAACCTTGGCAAAATCAATTTGAAGACACATTTCCATATGAAGAAACAGAAGATCAAATTAAATGTATAGAAGATATTAAAAGTGATATGGAAAAACCTTCTCCTATGGATAGACTATTATGTGGAGATGTAGGATATGGGAAAACAGAGGTAGCTCTAAGAGCTGCATTTAAAGCTACTTTAGATGGCAAACAAGTAGCCATGCTTGTACCTACTACAATACTTGCACAACAGCATTTTAATACTATGGTAGAAAGATTTAGTGACTTTCCTATTAATGTTGAAATGCTAAGTCGTTTTAGAACACCTAAAAGACAAAAAGAGATAATTAAGGATTTAAAAAGTGGAAATATAGATGTAATAGTTGGTACACATAGACTACTTACAAAGGATGTAAAATATAAGGACTTAGGACTCTTAATTGTAGATGAAGAGCAAAGATTTGGTGTCAAACATAAAGAGACAATAAAAGAAATAAAAGAATCCGTAGATGTATTAACACTTACTGCTACTCCTATACCAAGAACCCTTCATATGGCACTAATAGGAGCAAGAGACATGTCTGTAATAGAAGAGCCACCTGAAGAAAGATATCCTGTTCAAACTTATGTAGTTGAATATAATGAAAATATGATTAAGGAAGCTATATTGAAAGAAGTAAATAGAAAAGGTCAGGTATATTTTGTATATAATAGAGTTCGTGGCATCAGAAAGATTGCAGCTAGATTAAAGGAATTATTGCCTGAAATAAGAATAGTTGTAGCTCATGGACAAATGAGTGAAAGAGAACTTGAAAAAGTAATGCTTGATTTCATGAATGGTGAATATGATGTATTAGTTTGTACTACTATAATTGAAACTGGACTTGATATATCAAATGTAAATACCATGATAATATATGATGCAGATAAAATGGGTTTATCTCAACTATACCAATTAAGAGGTAGAGTTGGTAGATCAAATAGAATTGCATTTTCTTATTTTACTTATGAAAAAGATAAGGTGTTAACAGAAGTGGCAGAAAAAAGATTAAAAGCTATAAAAGAGTTTACGGAGTTCGGATCAGGATTTAAGATAGCTATGAGAGATTTAGAAATAAGAGGCGCTGGAAATATATTAGGAGCAGAACAACACGGTCATATGACTTTAATAGGATATGATTTATATGTAAAATATCTAGAAGAAACAGTAAATAAATTAAAAGGTAATATTGATACTGAAAGAGTAGAAACTACAGTTGAAGTTAATGTAGATGCTTATATTCCTGATAAGTATATACAAAATTCAGAACAAAAAATAAGAATGTATAAGAGAATTACATCTATTGATGATAGAGAAGAATATAGAGATTTGTTAGAAGAGTTAATTGATAGATATGGGGATATACCAAGACCTGTAGATAATTTACTTAGGATTGGATATATAAAATCTATTGCAAATAAATTGATGTTCACAAATCTGTCACAAAAGGATGATATTCTTATACTTGAATTTGATAAAAATTCTAAGATGAATCCTGAAATGATAAATGCACTATATGATAGTTTTGGACGAAAGATGTCATTTGATTTATCTAGCACTCCTGCAGTGAAATATAAACTTAATAATACTTCACAAGATAAGATACTTACAGCTTTAGAGGAGATATTTCAAAAGATAAAGAGTTTAAAGAAATAAAAAAATAATATATAATGGTTTAGTATAGTATAAATTGAGGAGATGATGTATTTGATTAAAAATAAAAGAGTTATTTGGGCTTTGATATTGCTAGTCACAGTATCTGTATTTATATCAGCATGTAGTGATGAAAAAGCAGAAAAAGCTGTTGCAAAAGTTAATGATGAAAATATTACAGAAGATGAACTTGAGAAATATGTAGACTATAGAAAGAAAGAAGCAGAATTAAGTGGTTATATTGCTCCTGAAATGTGGGATCAAGTTATAGAAGGTAGTGAATTTACTTATGAGCAACAATTAAAGCAAAGCTCGTTACAAGATTTAATAAATCAAAGAGTTTTACTTCAAAAAGCTGATGAGGAAGAAATTGAAGTAACAAATAAAGAATTAGATAAAGAATTAGAAGAATTTAGAAATACAGAAGAAAAGGAAAAGAATTTTAATGATTACTTAGACCAATTAGGTATTTCAGAGGAATATTTTGAAGAAATGTATAAACAAGGTATGACAATTAATAAACTTATGGATAAATTAGTTAAAATAGATGAAAAATCTGTAAAAGAAGAATATGAAGCTAATAAAGAATCATATGACAAAATAAAAGCAAGTCATATTTTAGTAGAAACTAAAGAAGAAGCAGAAGAAGTTAAAAATAAGATAAAAGAAGGAGAAGATTTTGCAGAACTTGCAAAAGAATATTCGACTGATCCAAGTGCAGAACAAAACGCAGGAGACTTAGGCTTTTTTGGTAAGGATGCTAGTTTAGTTCCTGAATTTAAAGATGCAGCATTTGAACTTAAAAAGGGTGAAGTATCAGGTCCAGTAAAAAGTGAATATGGATATCACATAATAAAAGTTACTGATGAGAAAAAAGGATTAGAAGCAAATGAGGAAGAAATAAAAGAAAATTTAAAAGGCGAGAAATTTAATGAAAGAGCTCAGGAGTTAATAGAAGAAGCAGATACAGAGATATTAATTGATTTTGAAAAAGAAGCAGAAAAAAATAAAGAAGATAATGCTGATGAAAATTCAGAAGAAGACAATCAAGATGATAAAAATGATAACAATTCAGAAGAAAGTCAAAATCAAGATGAAAACAAAGAAAATAAAGAACAAGAAAGCGAATAAAAATAAAACTGCCACATGGCAGTTTTATTTTTATAGAAAAAATTATCTATGATGTATAAAAAATGGCAAATAGTAAAATAATAAGTCTAACTTGAGTACATATTAATTTTACAGGAGGAATAAAATGAAAGCTACAGGAATAGTTAGAAGAATAGATGATTTAGGAAGGGTGGTTATACCAAAAGAAATAAGGAGAACACTTAGAATAAGAGAAGGAGACCCTTTGGAGATATTTACTGATAGACAGGGAGAAGTAATTTTGAAGAAATATTCTCCAATAGGAGAATTAAATGAGTTTGCAAGTGAATATGCAGATTCTTTAAATGAAACTACAGGTTATACCACTTTAATTTCAGATAGAGATAATATTATAGCAATATCTGGAGGCACAAAAAAAGGTTATTTAAATAAAAGATTAAGTCCTGAACTTGAAAAGTTAATTGAGGGGAAAGAAGTATATTTAACTGAAGGTAATACAAAACCTATACGTATAACTGCAGAAGAATATAACCCTGAAAACTATACATCTCAAGTCATATCACCAATAGTAACACAAGGAGATCCTATTGGCGCAGTTATAGTATTATCAAAAGATTCTAATGATAAGATGGGCGAATTAGAAGTAAAACTTTGCGAGACAGCATCTCGCTTTTTATCAAAACAAATGGAGCAATGATAAGTGCCTACCTTATGGTAGGTATTTATTATTGTTTTTGTTTTCAACTTATAAACTTTCTGATATAATCAAAGTATTGGTCTTAGATATAATATTAGGAGGAACAAATAAATGAGTAAAGATAATTTTTTAAAAGGGGCTGCTATATTAAGTATAGCTGGTTTTCTTGTTAAAATATTAGGAGCAGTATATAGAATACCTCTAGCGAACATGATAGGTGATACTGGAATGGGTTATTATCAAGCTGCTTATCCAATATATACACTTATGTTTGCAATTTCAACAGCAGGAATACCTGTTGCTATAGCCAAATTAGTATCAGAAAAAAATTCTATTGGTGATTATAGAGGAGCACAAAGAATATTTAGAATATCTTTTATAGGTCTTTTAATTGGTGGAATATTAACTTCATCATTTGTATTTTTAGGAGCAAAAACTATAGCTGATAAAATAGGTAACTCAAATGCTTATTATGCACTTATAGCACTTGCACCTGCACTTTTATTTACACCTATAATGTCAGCTTTTAGAGGTTATTTTCAAGGTAGACAAGATATGACACCTACTGCTTTATCACAAGTAATAGAACAACTTGCAAGAGTAGGAATGGGATTATTATTAGTTGCATTAATTCTTAGATTTGATAAAGGTCTTCCTATGGCAGCAGGTGGAGCTTCCTTTGGTGCTTCAGCAGGAGCTCTTTTAGGAAGTATTACTATTATATATATTTATTTAAAAAGAAGAAAAAAGATTAGAAGAGAAATAAGAAGATCAGAAAGATTTAAAAAACAAGATACTTCTCAAATAATAAAAAGTATATTAGTAATAGCTATACCAATTACAATAGGTGCTTCAGTTGTACCACTTTTTGGCACAATAGATGTTGCCATTGTAATGAGAAGACTTCAAGATATAGGCTATACTGAAAAAGAAGCTTCAGGATTATATGGCCAACTTACAGGAATGGCACAAACTTTAATAAACTTTCCTCAAGTATTTTCAGTTGCAATAGGATCAAGTCTTGTACCAGCTATATCAACTGCTTTTGCCAGAAAAAAATTTAGTGAAGTTAAAAGAACTGCCAGTTCAGGAATAAGGGTTACTTTACTCATTGGACTTCCAGCAGCTATGGGACTTTTTATACTAGCTGAACCTATTATTAAATTGCTTTATTTTAGTAATCCAATTGAAGTTCAAGAAAGTGCAGGTTCTATACTTAGAGTACTATCTTTTAGTGTAATATTTTTGACTTTAGTTCAATCACTTACTGCTATACTTCAAGGAATGGGCAAAGCCTTTATTCCTGTGAGAAATCTTATAATTGGAGCATTAGCAAAAGTGGTAATAGTATATGTATTGACTGGGATACCTGGAGTTGGAGTTAAAGGAGCAGCAGTAAGTACAATTACAGCTTATATGATAGCTTCATTTTTAAATTTAAGAGCTGTAAAAAAGTATGCAAGAATTCGATTTAATTTAATAGATTTATTTTTCAAACCTATTTTATCAGTAGCTATAATGACTTTAATTGTATCATTAAGTTATAATTTATTAGATGGATTTATTGGTTCTAGATTAGCTACATTAATTGCAATTGCATTTGGAGGAATTAGTTATGGATTTGCCTTACTTTTAACATCTACTATAACAAGTAAAGACTTTGAATTGCTACCTGGAGGAAGTAAATTAGCTATAAAATTGAAAAAAATAGGTTTACTTAGAAGATAGTACTTGATTTTATATTAATTTAGCAATATACTTAAAAGAGACTGATGCTTACTATCTTTAAAGCTTATGGAGGTTTTTATGTCAATAATAAATATAATTGGTTTGGGATTTGGTGATGTTAGTGATCTAAATTTTAAAAGTATAAAGGCTTTAGAAAAACATAAGAATTTCTTTAGAACAGATAAAAGTCCCATTATATATTATTTAAATGAAAAAGATATTGATTATTCATCTTATGATTATATATATGAGACTGAAGATAATTTTGATAATGTATATATTAATATCGTCAATGATTTAATAGAAAATAGCAAAAAATATTCTGTTATCAATTATTGTGTTCCTAAAAGTCCTTTGCTTTTTGACAAGGTTACTCAAATATTATTGAATCATCAAATGGACAAACAAATTAAAATTAATGTCTATAATAATGGTGGTTTTATAGAAAGTGTATTTAATGTATTAGAAAAACCTATGACAAGTAATATTAAAGTAATAGATGCTTCAGATATAAAAGCTACTACTTTAGATTTAAATAGTGATTTGATAATTTTTGGAATTTATGATAATCTTATTGCATCAGAAATAAAAATACATTTAGAGGAAATTTATAGTGATAATCATCCTATTGAAATAATAAATAGTTTCTTTGACAAAAAAAAGTACTCTATACCCTTATACAAATTAGATAGACTTGATGAGTATAATTATGATTCAACTATATATATCCCAAAGACAAATAGTAATAAAAATTCATATGATATGAATAATCTTATTGAGATAATGGAAAGATTAAGAAGTAAAGATGGTTGTATGTGGGATAATGAACAAACATTTGAATCTTTAAGAGCCTATTTAATAGAAGAATCTTATGAAGTAGTTGATGCAATAGATAGAGATGATATAGATGCTTTAGAAGAAGAATTAGGAGATTTATTGTTACAGGTAGTTTTTCTTAGCCAAATAGCTAGAGAAGAAGGATATTTTAATATTTGGCACGTTATAAGCTCTATTTCAAATAAGATGATTTATAGACATCCTCATGTGTTTTCTGATACTTTAGTAAATGGTATAGATGATATAAGTTATAATTGGGACAAATTAAAAAACAAAAATAAAGATATAAATACTATTACTGAAAGTATGATGAGTATACCTAAAGAGTTTCCAACACTTTTAAAAGCATATAAGATTCAAAAAAAAGCATCTAAGGTTGGATTTGATTGGGATTACAAGGAAGATGCATATAAAAAGATTCAAGAAGAAATAATAGAATTAAAAGTTGCTATAGATGAAAAAGTAATTGAAAATATAGAAGATGAATTTGGAGATCTTTTATTTGCAATAATAAATTTTGGAAGATTTTTAAATGTTAATCCGGAGACTGCTTTAAATAAAACCATAAATAAATTCATATCAAGATTTAAATATATAGAAGATACAATTTTAAAGCAAGGAAAAAGATTAGAAGAAAGTAATTTAGAAGATATGGAAAAATTATGGAATGAGGCAAAAAATATTTAGGTTAAATTTCTAAAAAAAGAAGGATTTTCGTAAAAAAACTAGAATAAGCTATTTATAGCTTTTCGATCCATGATATAATGGATTTTATAAATCAATACTTAATACATGAAAAAATTAAGGAGGAATTATTAATGAACAAAGCAGAATTAATCACAAGTATTTCAGAAAAAAGTGGGTTGACTAAAAAGGATGCAGAAGGAGCATTAAATGCATTTATAAAAAGTGTAGAGGAAGCTTTAGTTGAAGAAGAAAAAGTTCAATTAGTTGGTTTTGGAACTTTCGAAGTTAGACACAGAAAAGCTAGAGAAGGAAGAAATCCAAGAAATCCTGAAGAAAAAATCCAAATACCAGCATCAAAAGCACCTGTATTTAAAGCAGGTAAGACATTAAAAGAAACAGTAAATAAGTAGTTTGAATTTAATTAGATTAACAATCTAAGTATAATATATTGTATTGAACATATGATTTTCGCTATAATATATTAGAAGAATTTATTGGTATAAAAAGCAACTTATAAGAAATTTCAATTTCTTATAAGTTGCTTTTTTGTATGTTTAGAGTATTTAAATATTAAATATAAAGGAAGTATTATATTTTTAGGAATGGAAATAAAAGTAAGTATATTATAAATATTTCTATAATAAATGTTATATAGCTATGATATAATTTTTGTGTATCTATTTTTTAGAGGAGGTACTATAAGTGATAAAAATATTAATTGTTGAAGATGAAAAACCTATATCTGACTTAATAAAAATAAGCTTAATGGATGAAGGGTATGATTGTACTTGTGTTTATAATGGACAAGAAGCTGCAGATATTATTGAGGAAGATTCATTTGATTTGATTTTATTAGATGTAATGTTGCCTAAGATTAATGGATATGAATTGATAGAATATATTAATTTTTATGATGTTCCAGTTATTTTTTTGACAGCAAAGTCAAGTGTTAATGATAAAGTTAAAGGATTAAAGTTAGGAGCTGAAGATTATTTAACAAAACCTTTTAATATTATGGAACTTTTAGCAAGGATAGAAACTGTACTTAGAAGATATAATAAGACAGCACAGTACATTTCATTTTTAGATATACTGATAGATATTGATGCCCGAATTGTAACTAAAAATGAAATGCAAATAAATTTAACTACTAAGGAATTTGATTTATTGGTTCTTTTTGCAAGAAATAAGAATAGGGCATTATATCGTAGTCAAATTTATTCACAGGTTTGGGGAGGAGAATACATGGGAGATAGTCGAACGGTAGACTTGCATGTACAAAGAATGAGGAAAAAGCTATCTCTTGAAAATAAGATTATTCCTATATATAAAATTGGTTATAGGTTGGAGGTATAGCCTTGAAATTTTTTTGGAAAATGTTTTTTGCTACTATGTTTGTATGTGTTATTTGTTTTTCTTTAGGGGGTTATATTTTAATTAACTTTAACTTTAATTCTTTATTAGAGAGTGAAGTTAAAACAGCTTATTCTTTTGGAGATATAGTTTATTATTCTCTTGCAAATGAGTTAAAGGATAATGAAAATTTTTATATGAACAATGATACTAATGATATGATTAATGAAGTTGCTGAATCTATAAATATTAATACTACAAATGGTAAAATTAGATTTAGTATTGTAAATAACGAGAAAGAAAGTTTTTATTCCTCTTTAGAAAAAAATCTTGATAAAAGACTTCTTAAAGATTTAAGTATAAGTCAAAAAGGATATACCCTTAAACAGACGGAATCAGAAATATATATTCAGGCATTTAGACCTGCAAAATTTTTTGGTCAAAATTATTATATTGAAACAATTCAGGATGTAACTTATATTTTTGATAATCAAAAATCACAGTATAATATGGTTATGTGGATTATAGTTGGAATTTTTGTTTTAGGAGGAACACTTACATTCATAATATCAAAATTACTAATAAGACAAGTTGTATCTTTAACAAAAGTTACAAAAGAGATATCAGCAGGCAATTTAAGTAAAAGAGTAAAAATAAAAGGTCAAGATGAATTTTCGTTATTATCTAAAAATTTTAACTATATGGCAGATGACTTAGAAGAAAAAATTTATGAATTGAAGAGAGAAGCAGAGAGAAGAGAGAGATTTGTTAGTGATTTTTCTCATGAATTAAAAACTCCACTTACATCTATTATTGGATATTCAGATATGCTTAGAAGGAAAGAATTAAATCCAGAAAGAATAAGTTTATGTGCCAACTATATTTTTACTGAGGGTAAGAGGCTAGAAACTTTATCTATGAGACTTCTTGATTTAATTGTTTTAAAAAATCAAGAAATTCATATTGTTCCTGTGTTAATTAGAGAGTTCTTAGAAGAAATAAATTTTATTATTTCTCCGCAGTTAAAAGAAGAGAATATAGAAATGTTAATAAATCTTCGACCTGCAATTGTTAAGTTAGAACCTGAGTTAATGAAAACAGTATTTATCAATATAATTGATAATGCAAGAAAAGCAATAGATGGAAAGGGGTATATTCATATTACTGGTATACCTGATAAAGATACTTATCGTATCATTATAGAGGATAATGGTAAAGGGATGGAAAAACATGAGCTTTCAAAAATTAAAGAGGCATTTTATATGGTAGATAAATCTAGAGCTAGAGAACAAGGTGGTGCAGGACTTGGGTTATCTATTTGTGACCAAATATTAAGATTGCATGATTTTGAAATAGAATTTTATAGTACTGTAGGTGAAGGAACAAAAGTTACTGTTATAATGAAAGGAGTACAAAGTGAGTAAAACAAATCAAATTATAAAAGTAATGATTCTATTAATAGTCTTATTTATAATAGCAATATCACCTATTTGGATAACAAAGCTTAATAATGAAAGATTATTTAATAAATATAATATTAAGAAGATTTCTAAAGAATCCTTGAAGATTGAACATGAGTCTATTTTTGATTATAATACTCTTGAACGAATACAAACAATAGTAAAAGCACAAACTGAAAAAACAGGTGTTATTACACGTCAAGAGATAGATATAAAAAATGAAAGAATAAGCAATTTGATAGATATAATCAAGGAACAAATTCTTACAGTTCAGAAAATGAACGGTTTACCAGAATTTGATATTGATGAGGACTATACTACAATCTACTTATATAAAGCTACTTTTATGGATAGTGTAAATCCTAATACTTCAACAAGTGTTTGGGAAATAACTATAAGTTATCCGGAATTTGGGATATCAGTAACTATAGATACTGAAACTTCAGTGATTTATCAAATTTCTATTTATTCAACGGAGGATAAATTACCATTTGATACATCAAAAATATCACCAATAGCATTTTTGGAATATCTAGAAATTGATTCTAAAGAAGTGGCATTTAAACAAAATGAAGATAATACAAAAGGATTTTATTATGTGAATATTAATAATTTAAATGTAAAATATACCTTTATAAAAAGACCAAATTATTTTATGATAGCATTTTATTAATAACTAAATATGCAAAAATGATACAACTATGTAGAAAAAATGATGTAACCCTTATATATATTAATATATAAGGGTTACATCATTTTTTCTAAGAAGAATACTCTAATAAGTATTATCAAATTTATTTCAATAATAGGACAAGCATAAAACTTATATAAATACAATTTATCTTAGATTCTTTTTACAAAATATTAAATATTAGAAAGTAGGTAATAATTTGAATAAAAAAAATAATATTATAAACAAGAGAAAACAAAAGGTACGAAGAGTAAGAGTGATTTTTTTAACTTTAGCTTTAATTTTTATGTTTATTCTTTTAATATTTGGAAAAAATAAATTGAACAGCTATTTAGATACTTCTTTTACAGAAGCTCAAGGAATTTCTGAAGATAGAATACCTTCATTAGATGAGGAAGTAAAAGGGCCTTTAAGTGGAAAAAAAATAATTGTAGATGCAGGACATGGGGGATCAGATCCTGGAACAATTGGACCCAGAACTGAAGTTCAAGAGGCTGATTTGAGTTTGAAAATAAGTTATATATTAGAAGGTAAGTTAAAAGAACTTGGTGCTACTGTTATAATGACAAGAACAGAGCAAATAACAGAACAATTAGGAACAGATACAAAACTTAAAATTGAAGATAGAGGAAAAGTTATTGAAGATGCTAATGCAGATATGTTAATTAGCATACATCAAAATTTTAATGAATATAGTAGTGAAATTAAAGGAACTCAGATACTTGTTCGTAAACAAGGTTCACTTGATTTTGCTACATCTTTACAAAAAGCATTTAATCAAGAATTAGGGGTAAATTTAAAATATATATTAGAAGAATATCATGTTTTAAAGTATGGAGATCAACCTAGTGTAATTGTAGAAACGGGATTTTTTTCAAATTCTCAAGATGAAATTAGGTTACAAGAAGATGAATATCAAGAGAGGTTAATTAATGTATTATGTGATGAAATTAAAGAATATTTTGATACAATAGAGAAGAAATAAATTTTTAAAGTAAAAGTTATGTTATAGTATTTTTTAATATAAAAAATTTAAAGAAACAGTAAATAATAAAAAAACTTTGTTGATTTCAATCAGCAAAGTTTTTTTATTATTTTATTGATTAAGTTTTTAACATATGATATTCTATAATTGACCATATAAGTCAACTTTCAAGGAGGGGAATTAATGGGTATAATTGAGACTAAGAATTTAACGAAATATTATGGAAAATCACTTGGGATAAAAGATGTAAATTTAGATATAGAGGAAGGAGAAATATTTGGGTTTATAGGACCAAATGGTGCTGGTAAATCAACTACCATAAGATTATTATTAAATCTTATATATCCTAGTGGAGGAAGTGCAAAAATATTTGGGAAAGATGTTATAAATTATGGTCCTGAAATAAGGGAAAATATAGGATATCTTCCTTCAGAAATTTTTTATTATGAAAAAATGAAAGTAAAAGATTTACTTAATTATTCTGCGAGCTTTTATAAAGGAGATTATTCTAATAGGATAAAAAAACTTTCAAGTGCTATGGAGCTAGACTTAGATAGGAGAATAGAAGATTTATCCTATGGAAATAAAAAGAAAGTAGGTATAGTTCAAGGACTATTACATGAACCAAAATTAATTATATTAGATGAACCTACAAGTGGATTAGATCCACTAATGCAGCAGAAGTTCTTTGAAATAATAAAAGGTGAAAATCAAAAAGGTGCTACTGTATTTTTTTCATCTCATATATTATCGGAAGTTCAACAACTTTGTAATAGAGTAGCTATTATTAGAAAAGGATCTATTGTTGAGGTTGAAGATATAAAAACACTCCGAGAAAATAATTATAAAAAAATATCTATAAGAGGTCAAAATTTAAATAAGGATTTATTTGACTTTGATGGAGTTACAAAATTAGACAAAAATGAAGATGAAATAACCTTTTTCTATAAAGGTGATATAAATATAATGATAGAAAATATAAATAGAATAGACTTAAAAGATGTTATGATTCAAGAGCCAACTTTAGAAGAAATATTTATGCACTATTATAGGTAGGTGAAGATAATGAATATATTTAAGCATGAATTTAAAATGAAAATAAAATCTATAATTATCTGGTCCATTTCTATATCTGGATTTATGTTGTTTTATATGGCATTCTTTCCTGGATTAGCTCAAGATTCTGAAAGTTTTAATCAGCTTATGGAAAATTTCCCTGAAGAATTTTTACAAGCTTTTGGAATGCAATCTGGACTTTCTTTTACTACATTAATAGGATATTTTACTCTTACATTTAGTATTATACAACTTGTAATTGCAATACAAAGTGCTAATTATGGTTTTTCTATTCTTTCAGAAGAGGAAAGGGAATTGACTGCAGACTTTTTAATGACTAAACCTGTGTCAAGAAAAAAGATATATTTTTCTAAGTTTTTAGCAGCTTTTTTAGGATTATTAGTAACTGCAATATCTATATCAATATCAAGTTTTATAGCTCTTGAAATATTTAATAATGGAGAAGTATATGATAAACAAAATATAATTATATTACTTAGTATAGTACCAGTATTTCAATTGTTTTTTCTTGGAATAGGGATGCTTATATCTGTAATTGTAAGCAAAGTAAGGTCAGTACTTAGTTATTCCTTTGGTCTTACTATAGGTCTTTATGTAGTTAATTCAATAAGAGGGATAATAGATAGTGATTTATTAGGATACATTACTCCATTTTATTATTTTGAACCAGGATATATTTTAAAAAATGGAAAATATAATATATCTCTTTTAGTTATAGGGGTAATAGTTATAATTGTATCTTTTATATCAAATTACATCTTATACTTAAAACGTGATATTAATTCATTGTAAGAGAGGTGAAAAATGTGAATATAATTAGAAGAGAATTAAAATCTAATTTTAAATCTAGAATAATATGGTCTGTAAGTATGATCTTACTTATTATAGCTGTATTTATAGAATTTAGTGCTTTTAGAGATAGTCCTGAAATTAATGATGTACTTAATTCTTTTCCAGATTCAGTACTAAGTGCACTTGGGATGGGGGATGCTGATATGACTACTTTATCTGGTTTTTTGAGTCTTATTTCACTATATATCTATTTGCCTTTATCTATTCATGCATCACTTTTAGGAAGTTCAATTATTTCAAAGGAAGAAAGAGACAAAACAGCTGAATTTTTATTTACACTTCCTGTTTCAAGAAAAAAGGCAATAGTAAATAAAATCATATCATCTATTTTAGAAGTTATAAATTTAAATTTTTTAACAGCTTTAACTATAGTTATAATGGGACTACAACATAATCCTGATGGGAAATTTTATAAGTTTTTATTACTTTTATTTCTAGGAATATTTTTAACTCAATTAATATTTTTAAGTATTGGTATTTTTATAGCTTCAATAACAAAAAGGTATAAGAAATCAGGAAATATTTCACTTACAATTTTATTTGTAACTTATATAATATCTGTACTTATAGGACTTACAGATAAAATTGATTTTTTAAAATATATAACTCCATTTGAATACTTTAAATCATCATACATATTAGAGAATTTAGAATTGCAATTAGTTTATATTGTGATTTCATTTATAATAATATCAATTAGTATGATAGGAACATTTAAAGTTTATCCTAAAAGAGATTTGTATATTTAGAATATTGTAATATAAAGCTTAATATTATAAAATTGAATTATAATAGATCTTAAGGGGTGAAAAAATGAGAATAGATAAATTCTTAAAGAATTCTAGAATAATAAAAAGAAGAACAGTAGCAAAAGAAGCATGTGATACTGGCCGTGTTTTAATAAATGAGAATGTTGCAAAGGCAGGTTCTGAAGTATCTGTAGGCGATAAAATCGAAATAAATTTTGGTAATAATACAATGAAAATAGAAGTATTGGAAATTTTAGAACATGCACCTAAAGAAAAATCATCAGAAATGTATAAAGTGGTTGAATAAAAAGCACCTGATAAATGATTTCATTTATCAGGTGCTTTTTGTAATAAATTAATATGTAGTTTCATATCTTATTCTATAGATATAAGGAGGGGATAGTGTGGAAAAGGACATGAAATTACAAAATTTATCTTTAGAAAATAGAGAAAAATTAAATATATCAGGAGTAGAACAAGTAGAAAGTTTTAATGAAAGTCAAATAGTGATTTATACAGTAAGAGGATCTTTAACTATAAAAGGAGAATCTTTAAATATAAGCAAGTTAAATCTTGAAGATGGTAATGTTAAGATTGAGGGCACGATAGAATCTCTTGCTTATAGTAATAAAATAAATACAGGATCAAAAGAAGGAAGTTTTTTTAAGAAAATGTTTAAATAGTTAAAGTGTTTATTTTAACTGGGGGAGTAATATGTCAAATTTAGTATTAGAACAATTTTATATATTAATTAAATTAATTATAGGTGGAATTATTTTAGGGCTTATATATGATCTATACAGAGTATTTAGATATTATCTAAAGCCAAAAAAAATTGCTACAATGATAGAAGATACTATATTCTTTATACTGATATCTATTATAGTATTATTTTTATTGTTTTATACTAACTCTGCAGAACTTAGATGGTATGTTTTTTTAGGATTTTTAGTTGGTAGTATTCTTTATAAAATAATATTTAGTAAATATATAATAAAAATATTAATTTTTATTATGAATAAAATTATAAAGGTGTTTAAAAAAACACTTGATACTATAATTTCTCCTATTAAAATATTAATAAATATAATAAAAATTCTTCTTAAAAAAATATTAAAATGGATAAAAAAAGGGTATAAAGATAATGATAAGCGAAAAAAATAGTAATAATGTTCTATATTTATTGCTTTAAAATATGGAAATTATAGCATATAATATAATTATAAATAAAACTATTTAGGAATAGAGGACCTAATATGAAAAAGAGGAAAAAAAATAAATTTAAAATAAAATACATATTGATGATACTATTTATTATTTACTTAGCAAGTATATTTATAAGACAAGAGTTTGAAATAAATAAACTTGAAGCTAATATAAAAGATCAAAAACAGAAAAAAACAGAACTAAAAGAATATATTTCTGAAAATGAAAAAAAAGCTGAGTATTTAAATAATATATCATCTGCTAAAAATCCAGTTAACTATATGAATTCTTTAGATAATGAGAAACAAAAAGAAGAATATAAGAAGATTTTAGAACATATAGAGAATGTAGCAAGAGAAGAATTGTTTATGGTAAAACCTAATGAAATAATTTACATAGATAAAAATAAGTTAAAAAATGTATTTGATGAAACACCTTAGAAAATAGGTATATTGACATATATTAAATATTCATATATACTTTAGTAGATTAGTATAGATATTAAAAGGAGGAGTATTGTATTTATGCCCGTTAAAGTAGGTAGTATTGTTGAAGGAACAGTTACTGGTATAACTAATTTTGGAGCATTTATTCAGCTGGGAGAAGGTGAGACTGGATTAGTTCATATTTCTGAGGTTTCAGATGATTATGTTAAAGATATTAATAATTATTTGAAAAAAGCACAAAAAGTTAAGGTGAAAGTTTTATCTATGGAAAAAGGCAAAATTAGTTTATCCATAAGACAAGCTAAACCAAAAACAAGTAATCCACAAGAAATTGATTGGTCAAAAAAAGCTGATCCAAAGATGAAAGGCTTATCATTTGAAGATAAACTTTCAAAGTTTCTAAAAGACAGTAACGAAAGACAAGATCAAATTAAATCTAGAGATTCAAAAAGAGGTATGAATTCTAAATCTTAAATTCAATAAAATAATAATATTTGATTTATTATAGCAATCATAATATTTATTAAACGATATATTAAAATGTTAACATTTTAATATATCGTTTTTTATTATACTTGAAAAATTTGTAGAATCAAAAAAACATTATAAAGCTGATAGATAGATAAAAAATTAAAAAAAATCTACTTTTATGACGAAAAGTTTTTAAGTTTGGACAACCATAATTGACAAATATTTTACTTTTACTTTGTTAGAATATATGTAGGTAACGATAGAGGATGGTGGTTCTAATGATAAATACGGAATTGAATAATCTAAAAATTAAGAAAGATAGTAAAAAAATAATTATACAAATATTAAGAGACATATACAAAAAAGAAATTACAATTAATAGTATAGCAGTATTTTTAATTTCTTTATGTATATCTAGAGCATCCGTAATGAATAACTTAACACCTTTTGGAATAGCTTTTTTAGTATCATACTCTTTTAAGTATAAATCTAAGTTTTCTACATTGATAGCAGTATCTATTGGAACTATAACAATACATGGGTTAAATAGTTATCAATATATTATTCCTATGATTATTCTATATTTTTTAATTAATATATTAGATTTTAAAAATAAAAAAATATTATTTTCACTATTGACAGCATCTATACTTTTTATTTTTAGAAGTATGATTATGATAGGAACTGACTTTTATATATATGATTTAATGATAATTATATTTGAATCAATTATAGTTTTCTCAATATCATTTATATTTACATATAGCATAAGCTTTTTAGATAATATTAAGAATAGGTTATTTACGAATGAAGAAATGATCTCTTCGGTAATTATGTTATCTATAGCAGTTACAGGAGTATCTGACATTTCAATATTTTCTTTATCTATAATGGATATATTAGGGGTATTTCTTATATTGTTTTTTGCATATACAAGAGGTATAAGTATGGCTACTGTTATAGGTGTTAGTATAGGTCTTATAAGCTCAATGTCCAAAGTGGACATGCCTTATATAATATCAATATTTGCTATATCAGGGTTACTTGCAGGTGTATTTAAGGATATAGGGAAAATTGGAATAATATTAGGATTTACTTTAGGGAATTTGATAATGTCATTTTATATAAATGGTTTTTCTACAGAAATAATAGGATTTAAAGAGATGATAATAGCATCTATTATATTTTTTCTAGTTTCTAAGAAGGTTTCTGGAGCTAGTAATAAAATAATTATAGGCTCAGATAGAGGTTATTTAGTAGAAGATGTATATAGTAATAGAATAAAAGATATTACTTTCAGAAGATTAAATGAATTCTCCAGTGTATTCAAAGAGTTATCAGATATCCTCAAGAAAGTTTCGTATAGAGAGAATATATTAGAAGAAAATGATATATCTTCTTTAATGGATTCTATATCTTCTGAAATATGTGGTAATTGTCCAATGAATAGAATATGTTGGAAAAATGATTTTTATAATACTTACAATAAAATGTTTGAAGTAATAGTAAAATTGGAAAATAAAGGAGTGATTTCTGAAAGAGATTTACCGGAATTATTTCACAATAGGTGTAAAAACAAAAATAATTTCATTGAAAAAATAAATAATATATTTAATATTTATAGATTAAATTATAAATGGGAGAAAAAAATTACAGAAAGTAGACAAATGGTATCTCAACAATTGAATGGTGTAAGTAACATAATAAAAGATTTAGCAAAAGAAATATATACCGATATAAGATTCAAAGAAGAGGTTGAAAGAAATATATTTAGTGAATTAAGAAAAGAAGATATACCTATAAAAGAAATAACAGTTACAGAATCAAATGAAGGTAAGTTTGAAATATATATAGATTTAAAAATAACTTGTAATAAAGAGAGGATGATTTCTAAGGTGATTAATATAGCATCAGAAGTAGTAGGATATAGATTAATAAGAGATAGATTTTCTACAAGTGATTTAGACTATGATAAGGGAGTAAGATTCAAACTAATAAAATCCAATAGATATAGTTCTGTGACAAGAGTTGCTGTATGTTATGATAATGATAATTATATTTCTGGTGATAGTTATACATTTGGTGAAAGACAAAATAATTATTATGCAGTACTTAGTGATGGCATGGGGAGAGGAGAAAGGGCTAAAACAGAGAGTAGTATTACCATAAATTTATTAGAAAAATTCTTGGAAGCGGGATATGATAAAGAACTGGCTTTGAGAACTATAAATTCAATATTAGTATTAAAATCTAATGAAGAAGTTTTTACAACTATTGATATGTCCATTTTAGATTTATATAAAGGAAATGCACAATTTATAAAAATAGGCTCAGCTCCTACTTTTATAAAAAGGAAAGATAGAGTTGAGATAATAAATTCTAATACACTTCCAGTTGGAATATTGAAAGAGGTAGATTTTAATATTTATGAGAGTAATATTGAGGATGGGGACTTTATAATAATGATGTCAGATGGATTATTAGATTCAAATGAAGAGGTTTATGATAAAGAGAAATGGATGAAAGATATAATAGAAAATATAAAAAGTAAAAATCCACAAACAATAGCTGATCAAATTTTAAAGAATTCAATAGATGTATCAAGTGATAATAGTAAAGATGATATGACAGTATTAGTAACTAAAGTATGGAAAAAAAGATAAAGCTTTTGCTTTATCTTTTTTGTTTATCTATTTTCCTATTGGCAATACTTATTTTTAAAAGATAATAGGGGGTAGTATAATGCAAAAAGAAATATTTCTTAAACAGATAATATTAGTTACAGATGGTGAATCGAATAGCTTTAAAAATCCTATTAATATAACTAAAAAAGTAATTAAAGAAGGAATAACTGTTAGTACAATAGGTATATTAAATGAAAAAAGTAATACTAGAGCAAAATTTGAATTGGAAAGTATAGCTGATATAGGTAAAGGAGTATGTGAACTAACAAATATAGAAAACTTAAGTTCTACAGTATATAATACAACAAAAAAATCAATATATAATACATTGCAATCAGTAATAAATACTGAATTAAAAAAAGTAGTAGGTAGTGATATTTCAAATGTAGATCCAACTTGTAGACAAAAAGTAATAATGATGATGGAAGATTTATCAGATTCATTTGACTTAAAGACTATTATATTATTAGATACAAGTAAAAGTATGAATTTAAAAGTTAATGCTGCAAAAAAATCAATAATAAATCTTTTAAATACACTAAAGTCTAGAAAAGGTAAAAATCATATAGCAGTTATGATTTTCCCTTATAAGGATAAAGATTATAAACTTATATGTGATTTTACTGATAATATAAGGACACTTAAAAAAAGCTTAAAAAGTATAGTTACGCAAGGTCTTACTCCCACTGGAGAGGCATTAGAAAATGCATATATCCATATGAAAAGAGATTAAAGTATGACTATAGGTATTATAAAGGGAAGATGGAATAAGAATAGATATATAATAGAAAAAGAGTTAGGCAGAGGAAATATAGGAATTGTTTATTTAGTAAGAAATAATCAAGGGAAAAAATTTGCTTTAAAATGTTCCGATGATATAACATCTCTTACAATTGAGTTTAATGTATTAAAAAAATTGTCATTATCATTTATACCTAAGGTTTATGATTTGGATGATGCATATGTTGGACATGGTTACATATATTTTTTTGTTATGGAATACATAGAAGGAATTTGTTTAAATGAATATATAAAAGGTAAATCTAATATAGAAGAATTACTCCAAATATCATATGAACTATCAAAAAATCTATATGATATTTATAAATTAGGGTATACTTATTGGGATATAAAATTTGAAAACATAATAATTGAAAAAAATACTAGAAAATTAAAATTAATAGATTTTGGAGGAGTAACAAAAAATAATTATTCAATAAAAGAATATACACCTTTATATAATATTAATTCATTTCTTGATACACCTTTTTATGATGATAGAGCATTGGTGTTTTCTGTAAACCTTTTGCTAATCTCATCTTTAACTAAGGAAAGTTATAATCCATTGACAAATAATATTGAAGATATAATATATAAGATGAAGACACTAAAAATTAATGATGATATTAAGACGCTGATTACAAGAGGATTAAAAGGTAAATATAATATGAATGAGTATATACATGATATAGATAATATATTAAATTGTAATGAAAAATTATATGCTATTAAATATATAGATAGATTTTTTTTTCTTAGCTTAAGTCTTTTTTTGATTTTTTTAGGGGTTTTATTTAAAATATATATATAATTTAAATGAGGGATTAGATGGAGAATAAAGTATTAAAAACAATAGAAGAATATAATCTAATAAAAAAAGATGATAATATTATAGTTGGAGTATCAGGTGGGCCTGACTCAATTTTTTTATTATCAACATTAGATAAAATTAAACAAAAAATTAAATTTAACATAGTAGTTTGTCATATTAATCATGGAACAAGAGGAATTGAGACAGATAAAGATGAAATCTTTGTAAAAGAACTATGTAAAAATATGAAAGTTGATTTTCATTCTATAAAAGTTGATATGAATGGATATGCTAAACAAAAAAATATATCTTCAGAAGAAGCAGGAAGAGAATTAAGATATGATTTTTTTAGAAAAACTTTTAAAAAATATAATAATAAAGGTAGTATTGCTGTAGCTCATAATAAAAATGACCAAGCAGAAACTATGATTATGAGATTTTTAAGAGGAACAGGTATAGATGGATTAAAAGGAATGGATTTTAAAAATGGTGACATTATTAGACCTATATTAAATATAAACAGAGAAGAAATAGAAAAATATATTTCTGAAAATAATATAAAAGTAAGAATAGATGAAACTAATAAAATGGATATTTATAGAAGGAATAAGATAAGGTTAAACTTAATACCTAATATTAAAAAAGAATACAATCCATCCATAATAGATACTCTTTATAGAACTTCCAAGATAATGAAAGTTGATTCTGATTTTATAAATGATTATGCTAATGAACAGTTTAATAATTTAAAAACTCAAATTTCAAAAGAAAAAATTTCATTAGATAAAGAGATGTTAATTAATCAACATAAAGCAATTCAATATAGAATAATAAGAGTAGCAATTGAAAAATTAATAGGTCATTTAAAAGAAGTAGAACAAATACATATAGAATCAATAATAAATTTAATTGAAAATAATAGTACAGGTAAAAGAATAGATATATCTAATGGAATAGAAGCATTTATAAATTATAACTACTTAGAAATAAGATTTAAAACTAAGGAAGAAAAAATAATATTAGATAAAGAATTAAGCTTAAAAGATACTAATTATATAGATGTATTAAGGTTAGAAATAACTTTAAAAGTTGAAAATTTTAACAAAAATAAAATAAATCAAAAAGACATGTTTATAAAATATTTTGATTATGATAAAATAGTAGGTGGTTTGTTTATAAGATTTAGAAAACCAGGAGATAAATTTAGACCTTTAGGAATGAAAGGAAATAAAAAATTAAAAGACTTTCTTATTGATGAAAAGATTCCAAGAGAAAAGAGGAATAAAATACCTATTATCTATGACAAGCAAGGAATTTTATGGGTAGTAGGTCATAGAATAAGTGAAGATTATAAAGTAAGTTGTAATACAGAAAAAGTTTTAATGATTGCTATAAAAAATAGGGGGTAAAGATGAAACAAGATATTAAAGAAGTTTTAATTGATGAAACACAGATCCAGAACAAAAATAGTGAATTAGGTAAAATAATATCAGAACATTATAGAGGTGAAAAATTAACGGTTATTTGTATACTTAAAGGTGCAATAATGTTTATGAGTGACTTGATAAAAAATATAGATGTACCTTTAGAAATAGATTTTATGGATGTATCAAGTTATGGAGAAGGAACAACATCTTCTGGAGTAGTGAAAATTATTAAAGATTTAGATGCTAGTATTGAAGATAAAAACATATTAATAGTAGAAGATATTATAGATAGTGGTTTAACTCTTAGTTATCTTATGAAAATATTAAAGTCTAGAGGACCAAAAAGTATAGAAATATGTACTTTATTAGATAAGCCAACAGGAAGAAAAATTGATATAGATGTTAAATATGTAGGATTTACTGTTCCAGATGCATTTTTAGTAGGTTATGGACTAGACTATTCAGAAAAGTATAGGAATCTTCCGTATATAGGGATATTAAAAGAAAATGTATACCGTTAACTATAATTGTATTTTAAATTCATCTGTGATAGAATAATTTAATATTAGTCTTTTTAATTTGGAAGGAGGAACACTTTTGAGGAAGTTTTTTAGAGGTATAAGTGCTTATTTACTTATATTCGTAGTTATTGTATTAGTAGTAGGGCTATTTATGGATGGTAAAGCTGAAACTGTACAATTTAGCTATTCAAAATTTAAAGAAGAAGCAGCAAAAGGAAATATAGAATCAGTAACATTGGTTAAAAATAAAGTTCAAGGTACGTTAAATGATGAGGCAAAAACTAAGTTTACTTCATATATACCTGAAGTAGAGAAAGAATATTATGATGAAGTGGTTGCTGATACAGGGATAAAGGTTACTGCTAAACCAGATCCAGGGACTCCTTGGTATATTAGCGCATTACCAACTATATTTATGATACTTATATTTATAGTATTTTGGTTTGTATTTATGCAAAAGTCACAAGGTGGTGGAGGACGAGTAATGTCCTTTGGTAAAAGTAAGGCAAAAATGCATAAAGAAGATCCTAAAAACAAAATTACATTTGATGATGTAGCAGGACTTGAAGAAGAAAAAGAAGAATTAGTTGAAGTAGTTGATTTTCTGAAAAACCCTAAAAAATTCACACATTTAGGTGCTAGAATTCCTAAAGGGGTCTTAATGGTAGGACCTCCAGGAACAGGTAAAACATATCTTTCCAAGGCAACTGCTGGTGAAGCAGGAGTACCATTCTTCAGTATAAGTGGTTCTGACTTTGTAGAAATGTTTGTAGGTGTTGGAGCATCCAGAGTTAGAGACTTATTTGAACAAGCTAAGAAGAGTTCACCTTGTATTGTGTTTATTGATGAAATTGATGCAGTAGGTAGAAGAAGAGGAGCTGGTCTTGGTGGTGGTCATGATGAAAGAGAACAAACACTTAACCAACTTCTTGTGGAAATGGATGGGTTCGGAATAAATGAAGGTATTATAATTATAGCAGCAACAAATAGACCTGATATATTAGACCCTGCTCTTTTAAGACCAGGTAGATTTGATAGACAAGTACAAATTGGCGTTCCAGATATTAAAGGACGTGAAGCTATATTAAAAATTCATGCTAAAGGTAAACCATTAGCTAAAGATATAGATTTAAATGTAATTGCAAGAAGAACTATAGGATTTACTCCAGCAGATTTAGAAAATTTAATGAATGAATCTGCATTACTTTCTGCAAGAGAAGATTTAAAGGAAATACCAATGAGGCTTTTAGAAGAAGCGATTACGAAGGTTATAGCTGGACCTGAGAAACGTAGTAGAGTAAGAAGTGAAAAAGAAAATAAACTTACAGCTTATCACGAAGCTGGTCATGCAGTTGTGGGTAAATTACTTCCGAATGCAGATCCAGTGCATATGGTTACTATAATGCCTAGAGGTAGAGCTGGTGGATTTACTATGAGCTTACCTACAGAAGACAGAAGTTATATGTCTAAAACAGAAATGGAAGAAAAAATTGTTGAATTATTAGGTGGTAGAGTAGCAGAAAAATTAGTTTTAGATGATATAAGTACAGGTGCATCTAATGACATTGAAAGAGCAACTAAAATTGCACGTGATATGGTAACTCATTATGGTATGAGTGATAAACTTGGACCTATGACTTATGGAAAAGATGATAGTCAAGTATTCCTTGGTAAAGATATAGGTAGAAGTAAGGATTACAGTGAGGAAGTAGCTTCTGAAATTGATCATGAAATGAGAAGAATAGTAGAAGAAGCATATGAAAGAGCTGTGAATATCCTTACAGAAAATATAGATAAGCTTCATGAAGTAGCTCAAAAATTATTAGAACAAGAAACATTAAATAAGGATGAATTCAATTCTATCTTTGAAGAAAAGATAGAAAATCAAGAAGCTTATGATGAAGAAAGTAAAATTGATATAAAGAATGAAAATATCGGAGAACAAAATATAGAAGATAAAATAGTTGAAGAAGATAAAGATATTGATAAAGAAGAATAAAAAATATGGCTCAATGAGCCATATTTTTTATATGATTAAATTTCCTGTCGTAATTTCCCGGGGAATACATTGAAATGTCGAAAGAATAAAGGAATATTTCAAAAATAAATGAATAACAATTATATTAAAAGTAAAAAATATTAATTTTATACTTGTATTATAATTATCATTATATTATAATGTATTTAAAGAAAAACATTTAGAAAATTTAATAAAGATACCATATGGTTGTGGTGATAAAATAACCTTTTATCAATAAAATAACTATAGCACGGTAGTCTAAGTTTAATCCTTAGTTCTACTGTGCTTTTTTATATTTTTTTTCGATGGTTAATAATTAAACAAAGGAGGTGTGAAAAAAATCTTCATATAATTATCTATGAAAGCAATTTTTCTGTTAAAATATAATTAAAAGCTTTTAATTGGAGTGATCGAATTGTATAAAAATCAAGTCTTTTTAACAGGTTATGCTAAACTTCCTGAGGGAATTACTGCAAGAGAATTATATGGAGTAGTAGCACTTGCAATGACAGTAGATAAATGCACAGGAGAAATATTAGATGTTGAGCCAACATTGTCTACTTATCTTGGAAGAACATTTGTAAAAGAACTATTAGTAGGTGAAAAAATAAGTGATTTAAATCAATTAGAAATGAAGGTAAAAAAACATTATTTTGGTTCTGCAAAAAAAGCTATTTTAACAACTATAAAAATGTGTCATAAGAATTTTAGTAAAATAAATGGTAAATTAGTATAAAATAAGGGGGAATTTAGTTGATAGAAAATAGATTGAGAAATGAAGAACTTAAAAAAAGGATAATGGAAGCAAGTGAAGCTGCAAAATTTTTTAAAAAAGGTATGACAGTAGGAACTAGTGGATTTACACCTGCTGGCTATCCAAAAGCAGTACCTCTTGCCATAGCTGAAAGAAAAGAAAATGGAGAAGATTTAGAGCTAACTATAATAACTGGTGCATCTGTAGGAGATGAGCTAGATGGAGCACTTGCCCGTTCGGGAGTACTTAAGAGGAGATATCCTTATCAAACTAATAAAGATTCTAGAAATGGTATAAATGATAGCAAAATAGAATATGCTGATATGCATTTAAGCCACACACCACAATGGGTTAAGTATGGTTTTTTTGGAAATATAGATATAGCTTTGGTAGAGGCTGTTGCTATAAGAGAAGATGGAGGTATAATTCCTTCTACATCAGTAGGTAATTCTAATGTATTTATAGAAAAGGCTGATAAAGTAATAGTAGAAATAAATACTAGTCAACCTCTATCACTTGAAGGGATACATGATATATATTCTCCAAAAAACCCACCAAATAGAGAGCCTATTCCTATAACACAGACAGAGGAAAAAATAGGTACAGGTTATATACCATGTGATCTAGAAAAAATAGTTGCAATTGTTATCACTGATAAAAAAGATAGGACTCGTCCTGTAGCACCTATTGATGATACATCTAAGAAAATTTCAGGTAACCTTATAAACTTTTTAAAGAAAGAAGTTGAAGAAAATAGATTACCAAAAGATTTATTACCATTACAATCAGGAGTAGGGAGTGTAGCAAATGCTGTACTAGGAGGTCTTGTGGATTCTGATTTTGAAAATCTTAAAATTTACTCAGAAGTAATTCAAGATTCTGCACTTGATTTACTTGACTCAGGTAAAGTGGTATTTGCATCTGGAACTTCATTAACAGTATCACCAGATAGATTAGATGATTTTTATCAAAATTTTAATAAGTATAGAGATAAAGTAATACTTAGACCACAAGAGATAAGTAATAACCCAGAAGTAATAAGAAGACTTGGAATAATAGCAATGAATACAGCTATAGAAGTTGATATATATGGAAATGTAAATTCTACTAATATAATGGGATCTAGAATGATGAATGGAATAGGTGGTTCTGGAGATTTTACAAGAAATGCATATTTATCAATATTTACAACTGAATCTATTGCAAAAAATGGAGATATTTCATCAATAGTACCTATGGTATCTCATCATGATCATACAGAACATGATGTTCATGTAATAGTAACAGAACAAGGTGTAGCAGATTTGAGAGGATTAAGCCCTAGAGAAAGAGCTAAGGTAATAATTGAAAATTGTGCACATCCAGATTACAAAGAAAAACTTCATGAGTATTATAATGAAGCATTTGATACTTGTAAACATAAACATACACCTCATTGTATTGAGAAATCGTTATCATGGCATGCAAAATTTCTGAAAGAAGGTAGTATGAAGTAATGATATATTAATTAAATTTAATATATGTATTTGTTGAAGGTATGTTATAAAAAATATAGAAGTAAATAAATTATAATGATATAATGACCTTTAATTTAAAGGAGGCAAAATTGTGAAGAATGATGAAAATGTTAAAGCAATGAAGGATTCAAGAGAGAAGTGGGAAGAGAGTACTTTAGACAAAGCTTTATCTCGTTTCCCAGAAAGAAAAGAAGAGTTTAAAAGTGGTTCAGGTCTTGAAGTAGAAAGACTTTACACTCCACTTGATATTGATGGATTAAACTACAATGAAGATTTAGGTTTTCCTGGTCAATTTCCTTATACTAGAGGTGTTCAACCTACAATGTATAGAGGAAGATTATGGACAATGAGAATGTATGCAGGCTTTGCTACAGCTGAAGAATCAAATAAAAGATATAAATATTTAGTTGAACAAGGTTCTACTGGACTTTCTGTTGCATTTGATTTACCAACTCAAATTGGATATGATTCTGATCATTCATTATCTCAAGGGGAAGTTGGAAAGGTTGGAGTTGCAATTGATTCACTTAAAGATATGGAATTATTATTTGATGGCATACCTTTAGATAAAGTAAGTACATCTATGACTATAAATGCTCCAGCTGCAGTATTACTTGCTATGTATATAGCAGTAGCAGAAAAGCAAGGTGTATCAGAAGAGAAACTTAGAGGGACTATACAAAATGATATATTGAAAGAATATATAGCTCGTGGAACTTATATTTTCCCAACAGAGCCATCTATGAGGCTTATAACTAATATTTTTGAATATTGTTCAAAAAATGTGCCTAAATGGAACACAATAAGTATTTCAGGTTACCATATAAGAGAAGCAGGATCTACTGCAGCTCAAGAAGTAGGATTTACTATAGCTGATGGAATCGCATATGTAGATGCTGCTATAAAAGCAGGATTAGATGTTGATTCATTTGCACCAAGATTATCATTTTTCTTTAATGCACATAATGACTTACTTGAAGAAGTGGCTAAGTATAGAGCAGCTAGAAGATTATGGGCAAGAATAATGAAAGAAAGATATAATGCTAAAAATCCTAAATCAATGATGCTTAAATTCCATACTCAAACAGGAGGGTCAACTCTTACAGCTCAACAGCCTGAAAATAATATTGTTCGTGTTGCTATTCAAACACTTGCAGCTGTACTTGGGGGTACTCAATCACTTCATACAAATTCTAAAGATGAAGCATTAGCACTTCCTTCAGAAAAATCTGTAAGAACAGCTTTAAGAACACAGCAAATAGTTGCTCATGAAAGTGGAGTAACTGATACTATAGATCCACTGGCTGGTTCATACTTTGTAGAAGCTAAAACTGATGAAATTGAAAAGAAAGCTATGGAATATATTGAAAAAATAGATGAAATAGGTGGAGCACCAAAAGCAATTGATATGGGTTATATTCAAAAAGAAATAATGGATGCTGCATATAGATATCAAAAATCAATAGAATCAGGAGAACAAATAGTAGTAGGAATGAATAAATTCCAATCAGAAGAAGAACCAGTAAAAGATTTACTAAAAGTAGATCCTAAAGTTGGAGAAATGCAAGTTGAAAAAATAAATCAACTTAAAGTAGAAAGAAATAATGATGAAGTTGAGTCTAAATTAAAAGCTTTAAGAAATGCATGTGAATCAGATGAAAATGTTATGCCATATATAATAGATGCTGTAAAAGAATATGCTACATTAGGAGAAATATGTGGAGTAATGAGAGAAGTATTTGGAGAATATGAGCAAGCAGTAATGTTATAAGAAAAAGATTAGGAGGATTTTAAATGGATAGACCTATTAGAGTATTAGTTGCTAAACCAGGATTAGATGGTCATGATAGAGGGGCAAAAGTTATTGCAAGAGCTTTGAGAGATGCAGGTATGGAAGTAATTTATACAGGACTTAGACAAACCCCAGAACAAATAGTGGCATCAGCAATACAAGAAGATGTTGATGTTGTAGCGTTAAGTATATTATCAGGTGCACATAATCATTTATTCCCTAAGGTAGTTGAATTATTGAAAGCAGAAGGTGCAGAAGATATACTTATTATTGGAGGAGGAGTTATTCCAGAAGATGATATACCAGAACTTAAAAAAGCAGGTATAGAAGAAGTATTTACACCTGGAACACCTACTACTACTACAATTGAATTTATAAAAAATAACTTAAAGAAGTAACTAAAATTAGGTGGTGCTAATATTGGATTTGGTAAAGAAATTACTTGAAGGAGATAAAAGAGCCTGTGCTAGAGCTATTACTAAAGCTGAAAATAATGAAAAAGGAGCTTTAGAAATTTTAAAAGAAATATATAAATACACAGGAAATGCTCATATTGTAGGAATTACAGGACCACCTGGTGGAGGAAAATCAACACTTACTTATAGATTGAGTAAAGAATTAAGTGATAAGGGTAAAAAAGTGGGGATCATTGCTATAGATCCCACTAGTCCTTTCACTGGTGGTTCAATATTAGGAGACAGAATAAGAATGAATAAATTATCAACTGATCCTAATGTATTTATAAGGAGTATGGGAACAAGAGGACATTTAGGTGGACTTTCAAAAGCGACATATGGAGCTATAAAAATATTTGATGCTTTTGGATGTGACTATATTTTCATTGAAACTGTAGGCGTAGGACAATCTGAAGTTGATATAGTTAAAACAGCGGATACAGTTGTGATGGTTATGGTGCCAGGACTTGGAGATGATATTCAAGCTATAAAGGCAGGTATAATGGAAATTGCAGATATTTTTGCTATAAATAAAAGTGATTTAGATGGAGCAGAGAGAACTACAGGGGAAATAAAGATGATGGTGGAAATGGATAATTCTGATAAAAAACCACCTATATTAAATGTTATAGCAAGTCAAAATGAAGGAATAGAAGATTTAGTGAAAGAAATTATCTGTCATAAAGAATACTTAGTATCATCTGGGGAATTAGAAGGCAAGAGAACGGAGAGACTGAGATCTGAGATAATAGATTTAGTTGAACAAGAGATTAAGTCTAGAATATTTAATGATAGAGATATATATAATCTTTTAGACAATATATTAAAAGATGTATACAATAAAGAAGTGGATCCTTATAGTGCTAAGGATGAATTATTTAATGCTATTATTTAAAGGAGGAATGTAAAATGGTAGGTAAAGTAGATCATATAGGTATAGCTGTAAAAGATTTAGAAGAAACATTAAAGTTTTATACAGATGTTTTAGGTATGGATTTACAAGGCACAGAAACTGTAGAGGAACAAAAGGTAAAAGTTGCATTTTTACCTATAGGTGATACAGAAATGGAGTTATTAGAATCTACAGATAAAGATGGTCCTATAGCAAAATATATTGAGAAAAAGGGTCAAGGGGTTCAACATATAGCTTACAGAGTAGATGATATAGAAAAAGCTATAGAAGAAATGAAAGAAAAAGGTATAAGAATGATTGATGAAAAACCAAGATATGGTGCTGGTGGAGCAAAAATAGCATTTTTACATCCAAAAAGTACTCATGGTGTATTGATAGAATTATGCCAAAGAGATTAATGTGGCTAGGAGGTTTATAAATGTCTAATAAAAGAGTAGAAGAATTACGCCAAAGAAAAGAAAATATAAGACTTGGCGGTGGAGAAAAAAGTATTGAAAAGCAACATGCAAAAGGTAAAATGACTGCAAGAGAAAGAATAGAATATTTATTAGATGATGGTAGTTTTATTGAAATAGATGCGTTTATTGAACATAGATGTACTAATTTTGGTATGGAAAAGAAAAAGGCCCCTGGTGAAGGTGTCGTTACAGGATATGGAACTATCAATGGAAGATTAATATATGTATTTGCTCAAGATTTCACTGTAATAGGTGGTTCACTTGGTGAAATGCATGCAGCAAAAATTTGTAAAGTACAAGAGATGGCAATTAAAGTAGGAGCTCCTTTAATTGGTATAAATGATTCTGGTGGAGCAAGAATACAAGAAGGGGTAGATGCACTTTTTGGATATGGAAATATATTCTATAATAACACGAAAGCTTCAGGTGTAATACCTCAGATATCAGTTATAATGGGTCCATGTGCAGGTGGAGCAGTATACTCTCCAGCTTTAACTGACTTTATATTTATGGTAGATAATACAAGTAAAATGTTTATAACTGGTCCTCAAGTTATAAAGACAGTTACAGGAGAAGAAGTTTCAGCTGAAGAACTAGGTGGAGCTATGACACATAATAGTACTAGTGGTGTGGCACATTTTATAAATAATACAGAAGAAGAAACATTAGATAATATCAAGACATTACTTAGTTTCTTACCTTCTAATAATTTAGAAGATGCTCCAAGTTTTGAATCACAAGATGACATAAATCGTATAGAAGAAAAATTAAATGAGATAATACCAGAAAATCCAAATAAGCCTTATGATATGAAGGATATAATATCTATATTAGGAGATAATGGTGAGTTTTTAGAAGTACAACCATATTATGCACAAAACATAATGACAGGATTTATGAGACTAAATGGTAGATCAGTAGGTATAATAGCTAATCAACCAAAAGTTTTAGCAGGATGTTTAGATATAAATGCTTCAGACAAGGCAGCAAGATTTATAAGAACTTGTGACGCATTTAACATCCCACTTCTAACTCTTGTAGATGTGCCAGGATTTTTACCAGGAACAGGGCAAGAATATGGTGGAATTATAAGACATGGAGCTAAAATGTTATATGCATATTCTGAAGCTACAGTACCAAAAGTTACTGTAATATTAAGAAAAGCTTATGGTGGAGCATATATTGCAATGTGTTCAAGACATCTTAAATCAGATTTTGTACTTGCTTGGCCTAGTGCAGAAATAGCAGTAATGGGTCCAGAAGGTGCAGCAAATATAATCTTTAGAAAAGAAATAAAAAATTCAGAAGATGCTATAAAAACAAGAAGTGAGAAAATAGGTGAATATAGAGATACTGTAGCAAATCCTTATGTGGCAGCATCTAGAGGATATATTGATGATGTAATAGAACCTCAATTAACTAGACCAAGAATAATAAATGCTTTTGATATGTTAGCAAGTAAAAGAGAAGAAATGCCAGCTAAGAAGCATGGTAATCTTCCGTTATAATACTATTAGTTAGAGAGGTGAGAGTAGATGAATTTACAAGATGGAGTTAATCTTTCAGAAGGATTAATAGTGACTCTATTTAGTATGGGTATAGTATTTCTCACACTTATCATTATCTCTTTTATATTAGGTGGGTTTAAAGCAATATTTTATAAAGATGATTCTAAAAAGACATCTGTTCAAAAGGAAACCCCTCCTATTGGAGACAATGCAATTGTAGAGGATACAGAAGAAATAGTTGATAATGATGAAGAAATAGTAGCAGTTATTGCAGCAGCAATAGCAGCACATACTGGAAGTAGAGTAGAGAATATAAATATAAAGAATATAAGAAGAATTCAACAAACTTCTCCAATATGGATGAAGGCGGGAAGAGAAAGAGCAGTATATAATAAGATAAGTAAAATGAAATAAGGAGGATATCAATATGAAAAAATATAATATATCTGTTAATGGAAATACTTACGAGGTTGAAGTAGAAGAAGTAGGAGCAAGTGCAAGTGAGTCAAGACCTAGTCAAGTTACTACACAAGTTAAAAGACCAGAACCATCTCCAGCACCACAACCTAAAAAACAAGAAAAACCAAAAGCTTCTACACCAAAAGCTGTACCACAAGGTGCAGAGACAGTTAGTGCACCTATGCCTGGTTCAGTATTAGATATAAAAGTATCAGAAGGGGATAGTGTTTCTGAAGGAGATGTTTTATTAATACTTGAAGCTATGAAAATGGAAAATGAAATAGTAGCACCAAGAAGTGGAAAAGTTGCAGCAGTAAATACTTCTAAGGGAGCATCTGTTAATTCAGGAGACGCATTAATATCCTTAGAATAATATTACTAATAGAAAGGAAGGTAACTCTAGATGGATATTTTACTCGAATTTTGGGAGAGTACCGGCTTTGCAGCTATGACTCTTGGAGAATTTGTTATGATAGGTATAGCATTAACATTTCTATATCTAGCTATTAAAAAAGGATATGAGCCTTATTTATTGATACCCATAGCGTTCGGTATGTTACTTGTAAATATGCCACTTGCAGGACTTATGGATAAAGGGGGACTCTTATACTATATTTACCAAGGAACAGAACTTGGAATTTATCCTCCTCTTATTTTTCTATGCGTAGGAGCAGGAACAGACTTTGGTCCTTTAATTGCTAATCCTAAAAGTTTATTACTTGGAGCGGCGGCGCAATTTGGTATATTCTTTACGTTTTTAGGGGCTCTATTTTTAAATAAATTTGTAGATTTAGTTAGTTTTTCAGGACCGGAAGCAGCATCAGTTGCTATTATAGGAGGAGCGGATGGACCTACAGCCCTATTTTTAACATCAAAACTTGCACCAGATTTATTAGGTCCTATTGCAATAGCTGCTTATTCATATATGGCATTAGTACCTATAATACAACCACCTATAATGAAAGCACTTACTACAAAAGAACAAAGACAAGTGAAAATGGAACAACTAAGACCAGTTTCAAAAACTGAAAAGGTATTATTTCCTATAGTTGTATCATTATTTACAATATTATTATTACCATCAGCAGCAGCTTTAATTGGTATGTTAATGTTAGGTAACTTAATAAGAGAATCTGGAGTAGTTCCAAAACTAACAGAGACAACTCAAAATTCACTTATGTATATAGTGACAATATTACTTGGAATTACAGTTGGAGCAAAAGCTAAGGCAGAATTATTCTTAACAGCTGAAACTTTAAGTATCATTGCTCTGGGTCTTGTTGCTTTTTCAGTAGGAACAGCAACTGGAGTATTATTTGGTCGTGTAATGTATAAATTAAGTGGAGGAAAAATCAATCCTATAATTGGAGCGGCAGGAGTATCAGCAGTACCAATGGCTGCAAGAGTTGCACAAAAAGTTGGACAAAAAGAAAATCCTTCTAACTTTTTATTGATGCATGCTATGGGGCCTAATGTAGCGGGAGTAATAGGCTCAGCAGTAGCAGCAGGATTATTATTAATGTTCTTTGGATAAATGAACATTTAAAAATTAATATATCAAGTTTCTTTTAAGGATATCCTTAAAAGAAACTTGATATAAAATATTTCGAATATTCGCAATATTTTTAGTAGTTTAAAATAAAAGGGGGAAGTAATTTATGAGCTTAGGTTTAGTGTCATTGTTAGTTTTAGTATTAGCAATATTTATTGGATTTAAAAGAGGAGTTAATACAGGACTTGTAAGTATAGCATTTGCATATATTTTAGGCTTTTTTGTAATGACAAATATATCTACAGATCCAGGGGTAGAAAATTTAGTTGCTATGTCGTCTGCTGCAGCTAAAGGAAAACCACTTATAGCAGGTTTTTCAACGAAACTATTTCTTATATTAGTAGGTATGACATTTTTGTTTAGTATTGCAAGAGTTAATGGAACACTTGAATTATTAGCACGTAAATCATCTCATTTAGCTAAGGGGAATAGGAAACTTATTCCAATACTTTTCTTCTTATTTTCACTTATATTAGCAGCGTTAGGACCTGGTAATATTGCAGTTTGTGCATTAGTATTACCAATTGCTATGGCAGTAGGAAATGAAGAGAAAATTAGTTCACTACTAATGGCTGCTATGGTAATAGCTGGCTCAAATGCTGGAGGTCTTTCACCAATAGCCCCTACAGGTATAATTGGAACACAACTTGCACAAGCAGCAGGTTATGATACAAGTATGCATGTATTTATTAATATGATAATAGCTCAAGTTATAGTTGCAGCTGTTTTATACTTTGTTTTAGGTGGATTTAAATTAAAAAAGGATATGTCAGCAGATAAAGCGAAGCCTGCTCCTTTCAATAAAACTCAGATAAATACATTAGTGGTAATAGGTTTAGTGGTAGTAGCTATAATAGGATTTAAAGCACATATAGGTTTTTCAGCATTCGTAGGTGGAGTTATATTACTTCTTTTAAAATCAGCAGATCAGAAGAAAACGATATCAGCAATACCATGGGGAACATTATTACTTGTAACAGGAGTTGGTGTACTTGTAAATGTAGTTACTATAGCAGGAGGAATAGATTATTTAACTGATGGTTTATCTAAATTTATGAATTCTACAACGGCTGCTCCTATAATATCAATAATAGCTGGTCTCATGTCAGCTGTATCATCTGCATCTGGTGTAGTTATGCCTACACTTATAACAACGGTTCCAGGACTTGTAGAAAGATTGGATGGTGTATCAGGGCCTACGCTTATTACAGCAATAATACTTGGTGCACATTTTGTAACTAATTCTCCTATATCAACACTTGGAGCACTTGCAATGGCAAATGCACCTGAAGAAGAAGACAAACAAAAATTATTTGGACAGTTACTTATATTAGGATTTGGTGGAGTTGTATTTGGAGCTTTATTAATTCTTATAGGTATAGTAGGCTAAGTATAAAATATAATAAGATTAAAAGAAAAGGGTATGCTATAAAAAGCGAACATTTTTTTAGTTCGCTTTTTTATATTATACTTGTATTTTAGGGTATATTAAATGATATAATAAATAAAAGGAGAGGTGAATAAAATGAGTAAAGAAAATAGCAAAGGTCTTAAAGGTATAACACTTGGCTTAATCATAGGTGCTGGAGCTGCATTATTATTATCACCTGAAGGTGGAAAAGAAAATAGGGAGAAATTAAAAAAGAATTTAATTAAAGCATCAGATAAATTAAAAGATATTGCAGAAGGTATAAAAGTTGATGAAAACACAAATTACATTAATGTAGAAAATGACAACATATCAAAAGATGGTAACGTATATGTGAATGAAAAACATATAGATGATATAGATTTAGATTAACATTAATAGGAGAAGACATGAAAGAAAAAATAGTAAAAATATTAAAACAAAATAAAAACAAATATATTTCTGGTGAAATTATTAGTGATGAGTTAAATGTTACTAGAACATCAATTTGGAAGTATATATCTGTATTAAGAAAAGAAGGATATGTTATAGATTCTGCATCTAGGAAAGGATATAAATTGATATCTTACCCAGATGTATTAGATATTGAAGTATTAGAAAGAAAACTTTCAACAAATCATATTGGTAAAACTATTTATTATTATGATACAGTAGATTCTACAAATATAAAGGCTAAGAATATAGCTTTAGATGAAAATAATGGAGCTGTTATAATATCAGAAGAGCAAACTAAAGGTAGAGGTAGACTTGGAAGAGATTGGATATCACCTAAATATAAAGGAGTGTGGATGTCTATAATATTAAAACCTAATATCCCACCTGAAGATGCACCAAAGATTACTCAAATAGCAGCAGCTGCAGTTTCTAAGTCATTTGATGATCTAGGGATAAAAAATAAAATCAAATGGCCTAATGATATAGTTATTAATAAAAAGAAAGTATGTGGAATATTAACTGAAATGAGTGGAGAAATTGGAAGATTGAAATATATCGTCATAGGAATAGGGATTAATGCTAATTTAGATGAAAAAGATTTGACTGATGATATAAAGGAGATGGCTACTTCAATTAAGATTGAAAATGGATCAATTGTTAATAGAGAAAATTTAATTATAGATATATTAGAAAAATTTGAATATTTATATGAAGATTTTTTAAAAACTAAATCATTAAATAAAACTCTTGATATATGTTCTGAAAAATCAGCCTTATTAGGCAAAATGGTATATTTAGTAAAAGGAGAAGAAAGGTTTAAGGTAAGAGCTATAGATTTAGATTCAGAAGGTAGGCTTATAGTAGAAGATAAATTAGGAAATAAAGAAACTATAATTTCTGGTGAAATTTCTATCAGAGGATTAGAGAATTATGTATAAATATTTTAATATAAATGTGAAAATTTTATTTGAAAAACAATATAAAACCTGCTAAAATAGTTTTGTAGCTAGCAACCTACACATAATACGACTAGTATCTTTAAAAGAACTAGAGCGGAGGGGAAAAATATGAATAATAAGAAGATTAAGAAAAAGTCAATGTCTACTCGAAAATTGACTATTATTGGTATGCTTGGTGGAATTTCTGCAATACTTGGATTAACACCCTTGGGTTTTATACCAATAGGACCAGCAAATGCTACAATAATGCATATTCCTGTTATAATTGGAGCTATAATTGAAGGGCCAATAGTGGGAGCTTTGGTAGGTTTAATTTTTGGTATATTTAGCATAATAAGAGCAATAACAGCTCCTACAGTATTATCACCATTGTTTTATAATCCCTTAGTATCTATATTACCGCGTGTACTTATAGGTATAACTGCATATTATTCTTATATTTTATTTAAAAAGTTAGGGAAAAAACCTTCTAGAATATTGCTTGGCATAATGTGGATAGGAACATTCACATATTTATTATATGATTTATATAATAATTTGATAAATGTAGATAATATTTTTACTATATCCATAATGTTTAAGTTTATTTTAATATTAATTACTGGTTTAGTAGGATACTTTTTATATAAAAAATTTAAAGAAAATGCAGTTGAGATAATAATATCTTCTACCGTGGGAACACTTACAAATACATTAGGTGTCTTATTTATGATATATATACTTTATGGAGAGAGATTTGTTAAATTAACTGGTGGTGATACAGAATATGTAGGTAAAGCAATACTAGCACTTGGTGTTGCAAATGGAATACCGGAAGTTATAGTTGCAATGATAATAGTAAGTGGAGTAATAATAGGTTTAAAGAAAAAAGCTTAAGAGAAGGTGAAATATTGGTTTTAGTAATAGACGTAGGTAATACAAATACAGTACTTGGAATATATGAAGGAGAAGAACTTTTAAAATATTGGAGAATTTCTACAGATAAGAATAAAACTTCAGATGAATATGGAATGCTTATAGATAGACTTTTTAGTTATAATGGTTATAAGTTAACTGAAGTAGAATCAGTAATAATTTCTTCAGTTGTACCACCTCTAATGTATTCTTTACAAGCAATGAGCATAAAATATTGTAACAAAGAAGCATTAGTGATAGGCCCAGGAATAAAAACAGGAATGAATATTATATATGATAATCCTAGAGAAGTAGGAGCAGATAGAATAGTAAATGCAGTTTCTGCATACAGGAAATATGGAGGACCTGTTATAATAGTTGATTTTGGTACTGCTACTACATTTTGTGCAGTATCAGAAAATGGTGACTACTTAGGAGGAGTTATTTCTCCAGGGATAAAAATATCATCAGAAGCTTTATTTTTAAGAGCAGCTAAACTACCTAAGGTAGAACTTTCAAAACCTGAAAAAGTAATATGTAGAAACACAGTAAATAGTATGCAATCTGGTATAATATTTGGTTATGTAGGATTAGTTGATTATTTAATTGATAGAATGAAAAGGGAACTAAATTTGGAAAATGCTAAGGTTATCGCTACTGGTGGATTATCAACACTTATAGCAGAAGAATCTAAAAACATAGATAGAGTTGACAAGCTTCTCACATTAGAAGGCCTAAGAATGATTCATGAGATAAATAAATAAAATGATAGCTCAGCGTAAGCTGAGTTTATTATTTTTAGATTTGAGGTGAAGGTTTGAAGATAGGAAATATAGATATTAAAAATAATGTTGCACTTGCTCCTATGGCAGGAGTTACTGATTTGTCTTTTCGTTTATTATGTAAAGAGCAGAATGTAGGGCTTATATATACTGAAATGGTAAGTGCTAAAGGTTTATATTATGGTGATAAAAAAACAGAAGAACTTATGAAAATAAAGCAAGAAGAAAGACCAGTATCTCTTCAAATATTTGGTTCAGATCCAAATATAATGGCAAAAGTAGTAAAAGAAAAATTAAATTATAAAGATGATTTTGATATATTAGATATAAATATGGGTTGTCCTACACCTAAAATCGTAAAAAATGGTGATGGCAGTGCATTAATGAAAAACCCCAAACTTATAGGAAAAATAGTTTCAGAAGTTGTAAAGGCGTCAAATAAACCTGTTACTGTAAAAATAAGAAAGGGTTGGGATCATAATAAGATAAATGCAGTAGAAGTTGCTAAAATTATAGAAGATAGTGGTGCAAGTTTACTTGCTATACATGGACGAACAAGAGAAGAATTTTATTCGGGAAAAGCTGATTGGGGTATTATAAAAAATGTAAAGGAAGCTATAGAAATACCTGTACTAGGTAATGGCGATATATTTTCTCCATTGGATGCAAAAGAAATGTTAGAATATACAAATTGTGATGGAGTTATGATAGGAAGAGGTGCAAGGGGAAATCCGTGGATATTTAATAGAACATTAAAATTATTAAGTGAAGGAATATTACCATCAGAGCCTACTAATAGAGAAAAGATAAATATGTGTATAAAACACTTAGAGTTATTAGTACATTACAAAGGTGAACAAATTGCAGTGAAAGATATAAGAAAGCATATAGGTTGGTATACAAAAGGGATGCATAATTCTTCAGCTATACGTGGTCAATCAAATAAATTCAATAACAAAGAAAAAATAATTTATCTATTAAACGAATATATAGATTCCATAGAATAGTTATATAAAAGCATTCATATAATACCTTAGAGATAATAATAACTTTATCATAGGAGGTGAAAGGTATGGATGTTTTTCTTTATATATTAAATAGTGATAGTTATATAGAAGAACTAAAAGAACAAAAAAAATATAAGTTTATTCCAAAATTCTTTTTAAAAAAGATAGATGTTTTTTCAAGAGAAAAAATTATAGAAAAATTTAAGTTTAATAATAATATAGTAGGCTATAATATAGGGTTAACTGCTTTAGAAAATATATCTGAAGAAAAAATTATACAAAAAATAGAAAATTTAATAAAAAGAAATTTAATAGAGGATACTATTAGCACAATAATATTTGAAAATGGTTCTAATTATTCATTGGAAGATAAACTTATCAAAAAGAATATTTTAAAAAGTAATAATGGTTCTAAAAATGCTAAATTACAAATTATTCCACATATAATTAAAAATATGGCTAATAAATTTTATCAATTGGAAAAAGATCTAGAACTGTTAATTATATATAAAGATGAAGGTGATTTGAAACAATTAATAAAAAAAACACCATTTAGCATAAAAAATATTTATATATATAGTCAAAATGAAATCAGTTCAATTAAAATTGCAGAAGATGTATTAAAGAATACAGGTTTATCACTGGGAATAATAAAAGATATAAAAAAAGTAGAAAGATTTGATATAATAATTAACTTTAAGGATGATACAGATTTTATAAATTGGGTAAAAGAAAAAAGTGTGATTTTTAATATATATAATAATATTTGTTATAATGAAAGTAAATCTATTATAGTAGAAGACTTTATTTTTAATAGTAGTAATAATTTTAATTTTAAATCTAATATTCCATCCTCTATTTATAAATATAATCATGGGTTTAGAATGAAAGATTTTGTTAAGGTAAAAGTTAACAATGATATTGTTAATAAAGAAGAATTTTATAAGCTTGTTAATTGTTCTTGACATTATTACTAGTCTAAATTATAATATTGAACATATATGTAAAACTAATAGGGGAAATTTTAAATTAAAGAAAGTGAGAGGGATTTAATGGCACAAAATAAAAAGGTAGTATTGACAGTAGAGGGACTTAAAAAAATTGAATCAGAACTGGAACAATTAAAAACAGTTAGACGTAAAGAAGTAGCAGGAAGAATAAAAACAGCCATAGCTTTTGGAGATTTAAGTGAGAATTCAGAATATGATGAAGCAAAAAATGAACAAGCTCAAGTTGAAGAAAGAATATTTAAGCTAGAAAATATGGTTAGAAATGCAGAAATAATAGATGATGAAGATATATCTTTAGAAGTTATAAGTGTAGGCTCAAAAGTTAAGGTATTAGATATGGAATTTGATGAAGAGGTTGTTTATTCCATAGTAGGGTCAGCTGAAGCAGATCCTTATGATGGGAAAATATCAAATGAATCCCCGGTTGGAGATGCATTACTTGGAAAAGAGGTAGGAGAAGTAGTTGAAGTTCAAGTTCCAGATGGTATCATAAAATATAAAGTATTAGAAATAAGTAGATAAAATGGAGGTATCGCCTAAGATGAGTAATGAAGAAAATAACTTAAGTGAATTGTTGCAGATAAGAAGAGAGAAATTAGAAAAACTGAAAGAAATGGGAAAAGATCCATTTAAAATTGAAAAATATGAACCTACTCATCATAGTAAGGATATCATAGATAATTATGATGATATTGAAGGTGAATCTGTAACTATAGCTGGAAGGATAATGGCTAAAAGAGGTCAAGGAAAAGTAGGATTTTATGATGTTCAAGATAGTAAAGGAAGAATACAGGTATTTGCTAAGAAAAATCTCTTAGGAGAAGAAGAATATGAATTATTAAAAACCTATGATATAGGAGATATAATAGGTATTGATGGAGAAGTATTTAAAACTAAGATGGGGGAGGTTTCTATTAGAGCAAAAAAAATAGATTTACTTTCTAAGTCTCTTCAAATCTTACCTGATAAGTGGCATGGTCTTAAAGATCCAGATTTAAGATATAGAATGAGGTACACTGATTTAATAGTTAATCCAGATGTAAAAGAGACATTTGTTCTTAGGTCAAAAATACTTAAAGCTGTAAAAGAATATTTAGATAATAGAGGATATTTAGAAGTGGAAACTCCTATACTTAATACCATAGCAGGTGGTGCAGTAGCAAGACCTTTTATTACTCATCATAATACTTTGGATATTGATATGTATTTAAGGATAGCTAATGAGTTATATCTTAAAAGATTAATCGTAGGTGGATTTGATAAAGTATATGAAATGGGGAGAATGTTTAGAAATGAAGGAATGAGTATGAAACATAACCCAGAGTATACTGCTATAGAATTATATGAAGCATATGCAGATTATAATGATATGATGGAAATTACTGAAAATGTTGTAGCTTATGCTGCAAAAAAAGCTTTAGGAACTACTGAAATAGAATATCAAGGTAAAAAATTAGATTTAACTCCACCTTGGAAAAGATTATCTATGCAAGATGCAGTAAAAGAATACACAGGTATAGATTTCGATGAAATTAATACAGATGAAGAAGCATTAAAAATAGGTAAAGAAAAAGGGATAGAAATAAAGTCAGGTATGACTAGAGGACATATTATAAATGAGTTATTTGAAGAATATTGTGAAGAACATTTGATTCAACCAACATTTATAACTCATCATCCTGTAGAAGTATCACCTCTTGCAAAGAGAAATCCTGAAGATCCAAGAATTACAAATAGATTTGAAGCTTTTATAAATACTTGGGAGATAGCAAATGCATTCTCTGAACTTAATGATCCAATAGATCAAAGAGAAAGATTTGAAGCTCAATTAAAACAAAGAGAAGCTGGAGACGAAGAAGCTCATATGATGGATACAGACTTCATAAATGCCTTAGAAGTAGGGCTACCTCCTACTGGTGGGCTTGGAATAGGTATAGATAGACTTATTATGATATTAACTAACAAGTCTTCTATAAGAGATGTACTACTATTCCCTACAATGAAACCAATAGAATAGATTAAATTATAATGTTTAAATACAAAATAAAACTGATATCAGTTTTATTTTGTGTTTTTATGTTTAGAGATATGATGGATGGGTAAATAATAAAGTACAGCAGATAAATAAAAAATATCCTTGACAAGTATATATATATTTGATATAGTACTAAGAGTCGTCAGGAAAGCTTGTCTTTCTAAGTGAAAAAAGAATTTAAAAGGAAATGAAAAAAGTTCTTGACAAGTTACTTAAAACCTGATATAGTATTAAGAGTCGCTAACAAACAGCGACAATGAATTGGTCTTTGAAAATTGAACAGTGTAGATAACAACAACTTATAAGTTGTAAAATTATAAA
>NZ_QXXA01000013.1 GCF_009911265.1 Senegalia massiliensis
AAATAGCAATTTTTCAACTCTTTAGAGATATTTTTATATCTTTCAAAGGGTTTTTTTATTGCTAATTTATCAAATGATATAACAATTTAAAAATTGAAAGGGGAACTTTTAAAATGAATCAAATTAAATTTGAAGATATTTTGGTAAACACCAAAGTATGTGAAATGATTAGCAGAAAAAAATCTAGGTCTTTAACTAAGAAGATTTACGAAGTTGCAAATGCGAAAAGTGGTCCATTCAAAATGAGACATTTATACTCTGAACTTGAAGGAGAAAAGAAACACTCAATTAGAGCAAGAGTTTATGAAAAACTTGGTATCTTATTTAAAAAAATCGCTAGAGATACATATGTAACTATTACTGAAAAAGGTAATGCTTGTATGGTTATTGAAGGTGATGGACTAGACTTATCTAATATCAAAGATAGCAGTATAGATACTGTATACTTTGACCCTCCTTGGAATGATAATAAATCTAATAAGGGTGGAAATCGTAATTTTGCAACATATGAAACTGTTGATCTTAACATTTCTTTCTGGAAGGAAGTATCAAGAGTAGTTAAAGATAATCATTTTGTTATTGTAAATATGCCTTTTGAAAATGCGAATAACTATAAAATGATTTATAAATGGAAAATACAAGCGGAGGAATGTGGTTTACAGTATTACGCAAAAGTTCCTTGGGTGAAAGGAAACTTTACTGCGAATACAGGAAGAAATTCTAAAAATAAAGAAGAGCTAGTTTTCTTTACTAAAGGTAAAGCAAGAAAACTAAGGATAGACGCTAAAAAAAGTAAACTTACAGGTAAAGAACATTTTATGCGAGGTGCTGCAGGGATGTTACCAACTTGTTTTAATATTCAACCTCCAACCAGAAAGAATAGGATACATCCTTCTGAAAAGCCTGTATCTTTACATGCAGAAGTTTTGAAGTATGTAATGAAGAAAGGCGAAGTAGTACTAGATATGTTCGCAGGAAGTGGCAATTTAGGCATTACTTGTTTAGAAGAAGGATATAACTGTATTCTGATAGAAAAGGCAAAAAAATATGTAGATTTAATGAAAGAAAATCTGCACTTAGAGTCCTTTGCTACTGTTTAACAAATAGAAACAAAAAAATAGTTTATCAAATGTAAAAAAGTAACTTTAAAAATGGAAGGTGTGTTTAACTTGGCTAAGAAGAATGTATATGATTATGTAACAGAAAGAATAATAAAACAATTAGAAGAAGGTACTATACCTTGGCAAAAACCTTGGAAGGGTGGTCTCCCAATTAATTATATTAGTAGAAAACCATATAGAGGTATTAATTTGACGTTATTGCCATATTCAGGAGAATACTTGACTTTTAAACAAGCTAAAAAGCTTGGTGCAACACTTAAAGAAGGAGAAAGCAAGAATTGGCATATGGTAACTTTCTTTAAATTCAATGACTATAAGAAAGAAGTAGTTAATAAAAAAGGAGAAAAGGAAATCAAAATTAAAACCTACCCTATACTAAGATATTATAAGGTATATCATATTGATAGTTTTGATGGACTTGAAAGTAAATTGGATGTATCAGAACATGATCCGATAGAATCTGCTGAAGAAATATTAAACAGATATTCGGAAGTACCTATTTATCATAAGGATAATAGAGCTTATTATCAACCCAAAAATGATGTTATTAATGTACCTAAAAAAGAATTATTTGAAACAATAGAAGAATACTACAGTACTGCTTTTCATGAAATGGTACATAGTACAGGACATGAAGAAAGATTGGATAGATTTACTAACACAGACCAATTTCAATTTGGCTCCGAATCTTATTCATTTGAGGAACTAGTAGCTGAATTAGGTTCATCTATGCTATGTGGAATAGCAGGAATTGAAGATGTAACTATTGATAACTCTGCATCATACATTAAAGGGTGGTTATCTAAGCTAAAAAATGATAAACATCTAATTGTTAAAGCATCATCACAGGCACAAAAAGCTTGTGATTATATACAGAATTTATCTAGTCAACAAAATATAAAAGAAGTTAATGAAAATGTAGCATAGATACAGTTGGTTACTGTTTTACTAATAATAATATGATATGAACGGATAAATATTAGTATTATTAAAGGATATGCTTAAAACAACTCTTATACCTTTAAAGGTATAAGAGTTGTTTTTTTATGCTCTGTATATATTGTTTGCAATATCTAGATTAATTGTTAGTAATATGAAATATATGATATAATATATATAGAGAGAGGTGATATTATGGATAAAGAAAAAATAGATATAATACAAGAAAAATTACAAATTAGTAATATAGATAATATAAAAAAGACTAAGCAATACAATAAAATGAAGAAAATTATGGTTAATGAATTTATATTATTTATACCTATTATTTTTATTTTACTTTTCTATTTTAAAATAGAACCTTTATTAGTAGGTTGGATATTAATAATTAATATTGCAGTATTTAATTTTATAGAATTAAAAGAGAGATACTACTCAGTGGGAAATATGTTGAATAAGAATTTTAGTTATAATAATATACAAAGCAAATTATTATCTACCAATAAAAAAGATATAAATTTAGAAAAGAAAGTTAAACGACTTAAAATAGAAAAGAGTATATTTATAATATTCTATATTTTATTTTCTCTACTTTCTATATCAATATTTATTGCTGCTATAACAAATGAAGTTAATATATATATGATTAGTTTTAGTATATGGTTAATAGCACTGAATGTTTTCCACTATAAAAATGTGAGAAGAAGATTAAAACACTATGAAGTTTTAACTATTTTAAAAAATAAATAAATTATACTTGCAAGAGTTAATACTAAACTGATATAATTAATATATACAACAAATAAATACAAAAAAACCGAGCATATATTTGTATCGGTGGCATTTATCAAATTTAATAATAGGTTAGATTATCTATTATTACACGTTTTAAAAATGAAATAGCAATTTTTCAACTCTTTAGAGATATTTTTATATCTTTCAAAGGGTTTTTTTATTGCTAATTTATCAAATGAGGGAGGGCAGTATGAAAAAGTTTTAAGGGTTTATTAATTGAACGATTTGTTTTTTAAAAAGGAGGATTTGACAAATGGACAAGAAAAAAAGGGATAGTTTAGATGACACTATTGAAAAATTAGAGAGGATCAAGATTTTATATAGTGTTGTAAGAGTACCAATTTATATACTAGTAGTAGTATTATTACTTTCTAGTATATTCACTAATAACAGGCTACATTTATTTATGTTATTAACTATTGTTGGTTTGGATTTTGTGATTAAAAACAGAATCAAAATATTTAAAACCCTTACATACTAATTTACCCTGCTTGGGAGGAAATATTATAAACTCCCAAGTGATGAGTTTATATATTCCTCTATTAGTAGTGGTTAGATTAGAATACACCACCATTCAAAGGGGGAATTTATATGGCTCAAATTATCCAATTATTTGATATTATTTCAAAATGGTTTGTAAGTCATGGAGCTACTATAACAATATGGGGCAGTATTGGTATTTTATTTTTATCAATGATTGCATATATGGCTTGGCATTTTCTTAGTGAAATTTTCAAAGCTTTAGGAAATGTTTCAAAACATTATGGTAGAAAAAGTAGCAATTTTATTTATCGGGTTTTTAAAGTGGATAATCCAGATTATAATGACGATGAAGATAATGGCCAAACCTAGTTTTTCAAATTTAGAAGGAGAATATTGTTTCTCCTTCTATTAATTTTTCAAATGTAAGAATAAAATTTAAAAATGAAAGGTGTGTTTTACATGAAAATCATAGTAAGTCAAAAGGAATTAGCAAAAGGAATAAAATCAGTAGCAAGAGGGGTAAGTGCTAAAACATCTCTACCAATATTACAAGGGATAAAGATTGTTGCTAAGTCAGATTATTTGTTTTTGACAGGAACAAATTTAGATTTAACAATAGAAACTAAAATTTCTTGTGAAATTATTAAAGAAGGTGGTTGTGTTTTAGATGCAAAAATGCTATCAAGTATTATATCAAAATTACCTTCTGATGATATTACTATTTCAGTAGAAGATGGAAATGCTATAATAACAAACTCAACTTCAAAGTTTGAGTTATTAACAGAAAATGTTATGGAATTTCCAGAGCCTAACATAGCAACTGATGGTAATGAAATAGAGATAGAAACTGACATCTTACTGGAATGCATAAGGAAAGTTTTCTCTGCTATTTCTGATGATAATACTAGACCAATTCTTACAGGGGCAAAAGTAGAAATTGAAAATAATACTTTAACTTTTGTTGCATTAGATGGGTATAGACTTGCATATAAATCTGCTATAGTTAATTATGATGGCACTTTAGATGCAGTAATACCTAAAGCAGTACTAAATGAAATCAATAGAATATTAACTACTTCTAAAGATATAGAAGATACTCATGTTACAATATCTAGTAATCTAGCAACTTTCAGATTAGAGAACACAAGAATATCAACTAGACTTTTAGAAGGACAATTTATTGATTATAAACAGTTATTAAAAGATACTGCAAAGACAGTTGTTACTGTTAATGTTAACGAATTAAAAAATTCTATTGAAAGAGCAACAATATTAGGTAAGAACACTGCAAACAATTTAGTTAAATTAAGTTTCGCAGATGGAAAAGTTACTATTAAATCTAATTCTGAGATTGGAAAATCAGTTGAAGAGTTAGAAACTGAAAAATTTGTAGGTGAAGATACAATTATAGCTTTTAATTCTATGTATTTATTAGATGGAATTAAAGGTATAAATTCCAATGAAGTTAAACTATATATAGATTCAAGCGTTCAACCTATGATAATGAGAGAGAGTGAAGATGAAAAATCTTCTATTTACCTAGTATTACCTGTAAGATTAAATAATTAAAAAAAGACTTACTTCTATCTCAATAGAAGTAAGTCTTTTTAACTAATTAACATTATAAAATTCACCAATTTATTATGTATTAATATTATATCTATTGTGTCATAGCTTATATAATGTTATAATTAATGTATACAACAAATAAATACAAAAAAACCGATCATATATTTGGTCGGTGGCATTTATCAAATTTAATAATAGGTTAGATTATCTATTATTACCGTTTTAAAAATGAAATAGCAATTTTTCAACTCTTTAGAGATATTTTTATATCTTTCAAGGAGTTTTTTTATTGCTAAATTTATCAAATGAAAGGTGTGTTTTAAAAATGACAACTATATTAAAGGGAACTAGTAGAAAGAGAAAGGTAAAAGGCAATTTTAGATTCAGAACTTTTATTACTATAAGTGTTTTATTTATAGGATTATTAATAGTTAATAAAGGTACTTTCACATTATTTCAACAGAAAGATTATGAAGAAACTGCTGAAATAATGGCTAATTTTATGGTTGCTGAATATGAAAGACAATCAGAAAATGGAAAAGTAGACATGAATAAAATTGTTTCAATGGCTGAAAAGCTAGATGATACAAATTCTCTTTCTGTAAACTATTCAGATAGCTCATATATGGATAGAGTTACTATAACTTTTTCTCTTGATGGTGGAAAAACTATCAAGTATAAAGATTTAAAACTAAACTAGTTTCTAATTAATAGAGAGAATAAATATTTATTCTCTCTTAGTTTTTCAAATTTAAGGAGGTTTTAAAAATGGCAAAAATATTTGGATGTATACCTTATTCCAATTTTAAAGAAAAGGTACAAATAACAAAAAATATGAATGAAAAGCATAATAATAAAGTTAAGTTTCAATTTGAAGATAATTTTATTTACTATGAGTTTTTCTTAAAAAGTGCTTTAGAAATAATTTAGACACAAATTTATTAGTTTATTAAATGATTAGAGAATTTTTCAAATGTGAGAGGGGATTTTAAAATGACAATAGGAAATATTACTAACAAATTTCATAGGACAAAGTATAATGATGCAAAGTATGGTTTTTATCCAACACCATCTGAGATAGTTGAAAAGGAAATGCAACTAATTTCATTTATAGGGGTATCCAAAGATACACCGATACCTATGTGCGATTTCTCTGGAGGTATAGGAGAACAATTATATACAATGCATAATTACTTATCAGAAAAAGAAGGTTTAACTCCTGTATCTTATTTTAATGAGTTACATAGTGAAAGATACCAACAAGCTAGAATTAATTATAGTGGAGTTGATAATTTCCATATGTGTAGCTCTGATCTATTTAGGCTTAAATGTAGACATAAGAGTGGTAAAAGATATGACTCTAGCGTTATGAGTATTATTAGAAACAATAGTCCATATGGGGAAACTGTCCAATATGGTCAAAAGGTTAGATTAGAAGAAATCTTCTTTGTAGAGAATGATAGATACTTAGTACCTAATGGAATACACATTATTGAATTCCCAACTACAACACTTATTAATAATATTAATCTTTTAAGAAGAATCACTTATAGATATAAAGATATTAATATCTTTAGACTACCAAGACACATTATGAAGAAAAAACATAATGCACAAGTTCAACAAATAGTCTTATTTGGGGTTAAGAAGAAGAAAAACTCTAATGATAAAGAACTAGCACAACAGTTACATGAACAATTAAAGCTAGGGAAGATCAAAGATATTACAGAGATTAATGAGCCGATATATTTCTTATCTGATGAAATAGTTAAGAAGGCTAAAGAGGTAACTGTATATAGAGATGGGACAGTAAACGATATTACACTCACCAATGGTCTTAATAATGAATTAGATAGTCTTTTAAAGAAAGATAAAGACACAGATTTATTAAATAAGAATATACAAGCTGATAAGGAAAGTATTGGGATAATAGAAAAGAAGATAGGTCATAGAGCATTAGACTTAGCTTCTGGAAAATTTAATGATGTGCAAGGAAATGTACTGATCTATGGTTATTCTGGAAAAAGAATAGATACAAAAGTTGAAATGGATGAAGATACTGAAATTACAACTGAAACTGAGGTTATTGTATCTGGAATAGAAATAACTAATAAGAATGGAACAATCCTTAGAAAAGAAAGTTAATGAACAGTTTTTAATAGCTTATCAAATTAAACAAATAGAAATGAAAAAATTAGCTTATCAAATGTTTTATTAATATTGATTAATCAATTTAGGAAATTTCTCAAATGAAAGGTGTGTTTATTACATGAAAATTAAAAGAGTTATAAAGTGCATTGAAGGGTTAGTGGAGAGTGCTAAAGAAATACTTAGTCTAGAAAGCTATAATAGATACGAGAAATATAATCTAAGTATCATGAAAACTTGGCTAGAAGGACTTAGCAAACAAGGTTTCGAGCCTAAAGAAAGGTTTGAAGAATTACACAACACTATTGATGCATTATACAATAGTTCTAATAGTGCTATTTATGTATATGTCAAAGAGTTATATAATCCTGCAAGAGAGTTATTATCACTTCTTGAAGGGAAGGCAGAGGAATTAGAGCCTTATAAATTTCAAGAAATAAATGTAGATCATAATTACTATAAAGCTAAGACAGTACTATATGATGAAGATTCAGAAACAAATACAAAGACTATTAGATATATAATTGCTACATTCCTATCTGAACAACAAATGAAAGCTATGTTGTCTAATCTTCAAAAAGGCATGAAGAGAATTAAAATTGGAGACAATTGGAATGAAGTAGCACAAGCAGTTTCAAATGGATATCGTTGTCTATATCAACGTACCACTAGTGAGAATGTAGGTGATGGAGTCCATGCAATTATCTATAATGAAGATGAGAGAGTTATAAAAGTACACCAAGAAGATAATCCAGTAGATAGAGTGTATCAATTTATCGCAGCTAATTGTAAAACAGGGATTATTCCAAATTGGAAATCTTATTTTTATAACAAACTTACTGATGAAGGTTTACTAAGAGAGTGTAAGGGGTTTGATTATACAGGAAAAGCACCTAGTATTATTGTTTTATCAGAAGAAATTAATACTGAACTGATAATGCAATATAAAGAAGAAGGTCTTAGAAAAGGTTTAATCAAACTTGATGTAGAAGAAAATGTAGAATTAAGTGAAGATGCTACATTTTTTGAACTTGTTAATGATTATGTAATTCCTTATATTAAAGAGGAAAAAGTACATTATCAAGTAGGTGATCCTATTTCACCAATAATTTCTTCACCGATAGACTTTGGTAAAGGTAAGATAGGTAAACTATATCCTAAACAACAAATAACAGCTCAAGGTGGACTAAAGGCTATGAAAGATGGTAAACCTTTTATAATTCTTAGCGGGTCCATGGGTGTAGGAAAAACGTTGATTTCATCGAAGTTAGCCCTAGCACAGATATATGAAATGTATGGTAAATTTAATGGTAGGATAGCATTATTCTGTCAAGGAATTTTAATAAACAAATGGCAAAGAGAATTTTTACAAGCGTGTAAACCATTAAGAATTAAACCTAGATTCATTAGACTAGATAGCTTAGAAAATGTGAAAAAACTTGATAAAGAGCCTAAAGGTTTAGAAGTTTTATTAATATCAAGAGATAAGTCAAAAAGAAGTTATTTAGAGGAAATGGCAACTAATGAAAGGTTTAATAAAAATAGCCTTATGAAAATTACTAATTTCAAAGAAAAAGTAGTTGCTAAACATGAAGATAATAAAGTAGTATTTGTTAATAGCAATGAATTACCGATACATTTAATGAAAATTGCAGGGAGAAGAATAGAAAAGGAAACACAAAAGCCTACTATCCTTTATAAAAAGCAATTAGACAATGAAGGTAATATTATAAGTTATAAGATAGTTACACCTTCTAAAACCCTTAAAAATACTTTTACAACTAATAACTATAAGTCTTATGATTTCGAATTGAACTCTGTTGAGTTTACTAATTTCAATAATCATATTACTGAGAATTTAGAAGTATTGATTGATGAAAGTGAGTATAAAATTCATAGACAAACTTCATTTGATAATGGTCTTGTATGTCCTAGTTGTGGTGGATATATATATCAGAATCCTCAAAACTTATTCCATGAAGAAAAATATACTAAGCACATAAGAAGAAAGAAAAAGGATAAATCATCATCTTTCCTAAAGTGTAATCACTATGTTAAAGCTGATGGAACAACTCTTATGGACTTTGAGATAAAAGGCATTAGAGAAGGTGAAATATCAGTTGCATTTGTGGATGATACTGAAACTATCACATACTTAGATGCTGAAAATAATCCAATAGAGGGTAGTGAGTTATTGGATGTTAAAGCAAACAAATATACAGGAATATATATAATCAATGTTAAAAAGTGTAATCAAAAATTATGGTCAGCTGTTGATAAAAAAGGTTATAGAACAGTAAATACCTTAGCAATGACTAAAAGAAAATTCAAGTCAAAGTTTATAGATTTTGCAATAGTTGATGAATTTCATCAGTTTTCAGCACAAAGTAATCAAGGTTATACTTATGGCTTATTAGCAAATCAGAGCAAGTATATGATTAATTTATCTGGTACTATTAGTTCTGGTACTGCATCAAGTCTATTTTATCTACTTTATAGATTGTATCCTCAAAAAATGAAGAAACTTGGATATGAATATTCAGAAGTAGGTAAGTTCATTGATCATTATGGGAGACGTGAGAAGAAAACAAAAATTAGAACAGAACACCAATACAATAAAAGTGGAAAAGGTTATAAATCGTCACCTTCGGTTAAAGAGAAGGCAGGTATTTCACCACTTTTATATACTAATTTACTTAGTGATGTAATGATAGCAAGAACAATAGAAGATATGCAATTACCAATGCCAAAACTAAAGTATTACAAACATGAAATTGAAATGAGTAGCGAAATCAAAAATGGTTATGATAATCTAAAGCAACAATTAATTGACTTTATGAAAGAGAATAAGCATTTGCCACTTGGAGGAAGTTACTTACACAGTTTACTAAGCTACCCAGATTTACCTCAACAATCTCCTATATATTGGAACAAAACTGATATGCTAGTAGCAACCCCAGAGCATATTGACTTAAAGGATAAAATTTTACCAAAAGAGCAGAAACTTATTGATACAATAAATCGTGAAATAAGTGAAGGTAGAAAGGTACTAGTATATATGGAATATACAGGAGAGAAGGGAATTAGTAAAAGAGTTATTAATATACTTAGAGACCAAGGGATAAAAGCAATTGAAATGAAGTCTAACGGAAAAGGAAAAGTTAAAACTGAAGAAAGAGAAGAATGGATTGAGCAAAAATCTAGAGAAGGATACCAATGTATTCTAACTAATCCAAAACTAGTTGAAGTAGGATTAAATATAATTGACTACCCAAGTATTTACTATTATGAGTGTCCTCTTGGAAATGTTAAACTGCTGAGACAAAGTGAACGTAGAGCGTGGAGAACCAACCAAAAGCAAGAATGTCGCATTTACTACTCTTACTATTCAGAGACATTACAAGAAGATTTACTTAAATTAATAGGGGGTAAGAAGAAAGCATCACTTGCACTTGAAGGAGTATTCTCAGAAGATTTACTCTCAAATATGGGTGATGTTGATGATGGAGGAAGTGAAGCTTTGTTTAAAGTCCTTAAAGGTAAAATAACAATGAAAGAAGATGATTTAGAAGGCTTTGGTTTTTCTGATGAATCTGACCTTGAAAACATTATTAAATCAACTCAAACTATTAACGATAATGCAAATAACTTTAATACAAATATTCATTCTAATGATAGTCGTACACAAATAGATCTGTTTACAATAACAGAAGAAGAATTAACTACTATCAATAAGAAAGAAAAAAAGAAGAAAAATATTGGAGAAGGTCAATTAAGACTTTTTGCAATGTAATCTTCTCTATTGTAGATAACCTTAAAATCGGTTATCTACAATAGTTTTTACATATTATAAAAAAATATTCATTAATTTTAAGGAAGGTGTAAGATGAAAACAATTGCATTAGGTTTTCTTGCTATTAGTATTTTAGTGTTTTTAAGTATGAATATAGAAGTTAAAAATAAAGAATAAAATAATAACTAATTATGAATAATTAATATTTTCTTTATTTTTGTAGAAATATGCTATATAATTTTATTAAGAAAAGCAAATAAAAAAGGAAAAGTTGTCACCGACCAAAGTTCAACTTCTCCCTCTAGGATAATAGCAAAATACTATTTTCTATTTTATATGATTTTATAATATATATATTACCATATAAATATATATATATTCAACTATTTTTAAATATATAATCATTAATTTAGTTATTATCCTACTTGCTTAACAAATGAGTAAAGGGGATTTTTATGTATAAAGAATTAACAATAGATGATGATAGAATTAATGAATATATAGAACATCAACTAAGATTTCTAAAAAAAGTATATACTTTTTTAGATAATAATAACTTTAATGAGAGTTGTTTAGAACTACGACCTATATCTAGATTAAAAAATAAGTACTTTAGGTCATTAAATCTTTGGAGATTTGACGATAAAGCAATAAATAAGTACAGAGATTATATTAAAACAATAAATGGTACTCCTACATGTATATATTACTCTGGTTATTCACTTAATTATGAAAAAGTAGTATTAAAAGAAAATGGAAAAGCATATGAAAAAGGAAAAATAAATAAAGAGAACAGCATGATAACTCAAATTTTACCAATGGATTTTGATGATTTATCTTTAGAAGAATTCGAAAAAGAAATTAGCAGATTGACTAATCTAGGCATTGAAACAATTAATATTTTTTCTGGTAATGGTTTTCAATCTATAGTATTACTTAATAGACCTTCTAATGATAAAGATTTATATAGAAAGTTTACTCACTTATTATTAGATAAAGGCTTTAATGTAGATCCTAAAATTACAGATTGCTCAAGAATTTTGCGTATGCCCTATACCTTCAACTGTAAAGAATATGATTATAAAAAATACAGCATAGAAAATCCAACAGGAAAAGCTACTACAATTTATCAAGATACTGATAAAAGATATAACGTAAAAGATATATTTGAAAAAATAGCTTCATTGCCGAATAGTAATACATATAAAGATGCTTTAGGAACAAATAACAGTCACAATAAGCCAATAGAAATGATAAATAAATCTAATACACCTAGTACAAGTTCTAAGCCTATTAAAACTAAAAATAATGATTTTATAGAATTTAAAAATATAAATGAGATGTACCCTATAATAGATTATTATAGTTTACCAAATGCTATCCAAAATGTATTAATTGAGACACCTAAGAATTACAGAAACTCTGTTTTGTTATTTATAGTACCATTTTTTAGAAATAAAATTGGTTTAGATTTAGATTCTATAGTAGAGATAATGAAAGTTTGGAATTTAAATTGTAAACCTAGTCAAGATGAAAATTTTGTCATAAGTGAAGTAAAAAGAGTATTTAGCTATGGATATAAAGGTGTAGGAAAATGGAGTACTGAATTAGCAACTAAATTTGGTTATATCGAATTTGAAGAATATAAACTTGCTGATCATATTATAATACCAAATGTATTATTCGAAAACTATAATAATTTACATCAAACTGCAATTAAAATATTCTTTATGATGAAATTATTTGAGGACAGGGAAGATATTAAAGAGTGGGATATAGAATTAATAGCTAAAGTATCAAAAGTTAGTGAGTGGACAGTTAGAAGATATATTAAACAATTAATTGATTTTAAATTAGTAGATAAAAAAAGAGGTAATAAAAAGCTTAAGTTGAAAAATAAATATTATATATCAATATTTTGGGACAAAAAGCTAGGTTTTACTACTATCAATCCTTATACAATTCAATCAATGATATACAGTGAATTAGATAAATTAAATGATAATGAAATAAAAGTGTATACATATATTTATTATAAATTAAGAGGTAATAATAATAATAAATATTTTGCAAGTCAGAAAGTAATAGGCGATATGATAAATATGGATAGGTCAACAGTTTCAGACATAACAAAAAGACTCCACAAAAAAAGAAGGATAATAAAAAAAACATATAAAAATAATAATATTCCACACACAAATTACTTTTTAAGAGGATAGCAATATAACTTTGCTATCTTTTTTGTAGTTTTATTATTGGCAATCCTCAAATACCCAACAAACGTTCTCTAATTACATATTTTGTTAAATTGGCAATTCTCAAATACCCTTTTTCTATTATTGGCAATCCTCAAATACCCCCTGAATGGTATTTATTTCAAATTGGCAATCCTCAACACTATATATATAACAGAGTGAGAGAGAGGGGAGGGATATATTTGTATAATATTTATGAAGATTATCGACACAACATTTATATTGTGTTATAATTTGTTTGAGATATAATATTACACAAGTAAAAAAAGTAATTATAAAGTAAGTATAGGGGGATAAATATTGAGGTGCCTTGGAAAAAGAAAGAAATATTTTTAGAGTATAACAAAACAATAGATGAATTAAATAATATGAGTAATGAACAATTATATAAAAGAATGAGAAACATAAAAAAATATAATTCAGATTATAGTTTTATGAATACAATTATAATAGGGATAATCTTAGCTGCTTATCCTATATGGTTGGAAATAATTGATGAAGTATTAAGGTCTGAGAGTGATGGAAAAATACATATTAATTTATTTAACATAGTGTGTTTTATTATAATGATAGTTATTTTTGCAATTTTTACTTATGCAATAAAATCCTTAATACTTGATTTCGTTAGAAATAGAAACTTGGAAAATAATATAAAAAGAGAGATCGAATACGAAATAATTAAAGAAAAATTAAAAACTGATAGCAAGGATATGATGAACAATAAAAATGATAAAGTAGATAATAATTATAAACGATTTTATAAAAAAAATAAAATTGTATATGTCAAGAGAAAAAAGTCACCTAAAAAAAGAAGGTCAAAAAAATATCATAGAGAAAATTATATGACTAGAACTAAAAGAAGAGAAAACAGTCATCCAAACTAAATCAAAATAAACCATATATTAAAATAAAAGAAAAGAGGTTAATTAGAAAATGAAAATATCATTAAGAGGTTTAATTGTTAACATAATTCTATTTGGAATTTTAATTTTTTCAGCGTATTATTTATTGAATGATTACTCAACTAAAAATAAAGAAATAGTAGAAAATGCACATAATGAAATTCTTAATACAATATATGAATCTGATGATATAAAAATTATTAATTATAAATTATATATTGAGAAAAAAGATGAAATAATTAAAAAAGGACAAAGTAATACTAATGATTTTATAGATTTATTGATTCCGATGAAGGTGAAAGTAGAATAATATATGAAATAGTTGATATGGGGATATTTTCAAAAAAGGAGAAATTAATATTGAGAGAAATATTAATCAGAAGAGATTATTTTGGAATTAAATAAAGCAATATATAAAGGATTTACTTTATGTAATTTTACATAAAGTAAATCCTTTATATATAAATTAAATGATAATACTCCAAATTCAAAGTGTTTTTGTAATATCATTTAAATTTATTTAAAGTGGAGGATAAAATTTTGAAAAGAACTGTAGTTTACATAGTAATATTTTTTATAATTTGCATATTTATATTAAACATTTCAGAAATGACAGATATAGTAATAATTAAGTGGTATATTGAAGATTTGAAAGTTGAATTAAATAATAAGCTGAATAATAATAAAAAAATTAAATTAAAAGGTACAACCCTTTCCATATATTTATATGAAACAAAAATAGCTTTTGAATATGATGAAATATATTTTAATGAAATTTTAGAGAAATCTCAATCTAATTTATTTAAAAATAATAATTATATAATAAAAAAAGTAAATAATACATTAAAAATAGAAAAAAACAATCAAAATAATAAATTAACTACTATAGATACAATTAATAAAATAGAACAAATTTTATTAAAAAGAAAGATAATAACAAATATAATTACTATAATAATAGCTACTTTATTGTATATAGCATATAAAAAACAGTATAAAATATAAAACTTAAAGCAAGAACTATCAACAGATATTAACACAACATATATTATGTGCTATAATATAAATAGAATTTAAATATTAAATAAAGGAGGAAGGCCGAATAAGCCATATAAAATGACTACTATTAGAGCAGTAAATAAAAAAAATAAAAGTGATAATACTAATATTGAAGAATCTAAATACCAACAAAAGAAAAATGAAATCAATATAAGTGAACTTAAAAATAAAGTTAAAACTATTAATGACTATGTAGATAAAATAGATGAAATTATTAAACCAATTTATGATAAGGAAATATATAAATTAGATAAAATTATTAATGAAGTAAAAACAATGAAGGAATCAGCTAGAAAGAATAATATTAGAATGGATCAGAATAAACTAGAAATAATATTATTAGACTTAATATATGAGATAGGTGAGGTAAATGAAAGAATAGAAAGAAGAGCTTTAGATGTTGATATTGCAAATTCTTTTTATAATAGTAATCTTGATAGGGCGTTATTATATACAAATGAAAATAAAGAAAAAGAGAATTTAACAAATGCTAGTTTACAAAAAGCTTTTGCTAATAGAATTGTAGAAATAGACGAATATACTAAAATAGTAAAAAATAGAATATATAAAAAAATAGAAAGTAAACTCAGCTCTTCAGAAAAAATTTTTTATGGTATTAAGGCCATTTTAGGAAATAGGTATTAAATAGTAAAAAATGATTCAAAGTTTATCTTATATTGAAAAATAAAAAACAAGCATAAAATTCATTGGAGAAATAGAGTCAATGAATTTTATGAAAATACGTAGAAAATCATAACCCATGGTTAAAAAATATTTTTTAACCATGGGTTATATTATATATTAAATTAATTTGGAGTTATTTTATGGAAACTAAAGATAATTTAGCTAAATAGACTGTTAGCCTTATAAATCAAAAAAAATAAAGGATTATGAGCGTTGATGCTCTATCCTTTTTCATGATATAATATAATTTGGTAGAATGTCTATATTTGCCGAGAGGTATCTTTACAATATCATAACTGTTACCGCAGTCATAGTATTGTTCTCGACTATTACAATTCTTATAATTGTCATCTTTACTACATTTTATGCACGAAATTATAAAATAGTACCCAAAGAACGACTTATTTGCACTAGTAATATTGTATCACCAAAAGAAAGGCTTGTCCATACTTTAAGTGATATAATATTACTTTAAAAGTATAATTGAGTCTTAAGTCTTATTTTGAGTTAGTAATAGCTAGAACAATGTTAAAGATACCTTCCAAAAATTTAAGGAGGTATATGCAAAATGAAATTAAATGATTATTTTAAAGCATTTCATGGAAAAATTTCACTAAACTCTGGGAGAACACAGAGAATTAAAAATGCACACAAGATTTGGAAAGATTTACTAAAAAATGATGAAGAACTTAAGGATTATTATGAAAAGTTTTATTTACAAGGTTCATATGCAACTTCAACTGCAATAAAACCTATTAATGGTGGAGAATTTGATGTAGATACAATTCTAGTTCTTGATATTGATGAAAAAGAAGTGGGGATGAAACCTAAAGATGCACTTAAGTTTTTAGCAGACAGAATGAAAACTAATAAAAAATATAAGGATAAGATTAAAGTCAAAGACAGATGTGTTACAGTTGATTATAAAGATGATTTTCATATTGACATTGTACTTTCTAAGCCAACAGATAGTGAAGTTATTCTAATTCCTTGTAAGTCAGATAATGATTGGAAAGAAACAAATCCATATGGATTTAAAGAATGGTGTAAAACTATTAATTATAATACTAATGGTGAATTTTGTAGAATAGCTAAAATGATAAAATATTGGAGAGATACCAAGGTTGGTAAAGATACTGCGCCTAAATCAATTTTATTAACTACTATAATAGGGGAAAATATGGTAGGGAAGAACTCAGACGCAGAAAGTCTCGTAGAAACACTTGAGAATATAGTTGAAAATATTGATAATATTATCAATGAAGAAACAGATCAACCATACGTAGAAAATCCATCATTAGAGGGAGAAAATCTCGCTAGAGATTGGAATAGAGAAAAATTTGATATATTTAAGATAAAATTAGAAAAGTTTACAAAAGATTCTAGAGATGCTTTAGAAGAAAATGATGAAGATAAATCCATAGAAAAATGGCAAGACATCTTTGGTACTACATTTCCTTCTCAATTATCTGAAGGAGCTAGTATGGCAAAATCAATATCCGAAGGTACAGCCTACATTGATCATAGCGGTCACATTAATAGAAATATAGGTACAAAAATCCCTGAGCATAGGTTTTATGGAGAAGTTATTCATGAGACAAAAAGATAAGGAAAGGATATTTAAGAAACTAGACAAGTTATCAAAAAAAGTGCCATGGAGTAAACAGTTATTTTCCATGAAAAATAGGTTTCCTAATTTCGAGTTCCATAGTGTTAATACAACAAATAAACATTTCATAGGGGAGTTACAACCTACTAAGGACTCCCCTAAATATAGAGTTAAAATATTGTATCGAACTAATAAAAAACCTAAAGTATACGTTCTAGAGCCTGAAATATTAGATTCAGCTCCCCATAGATATTCGGATAATTCATTATGTCTTTATTATCCAGACGATTTATCCTTTGATCAATATAGTGTTATAGCTGATACTATTATCCCTTGGACTATAGAATGGTTATATTTCTATGAGATATGGTTAGAGGATAATGTTTGGTGGGGTAAAGAAGCTCCTCATTATATATATGAAGATAAGTAGAAAAGTAAATGAGTATAGGAGGAATTTATATGGCTTTAGTTTGGAAGGATATTAACAGTGCAGATGATATACTTACATGGAAACCAGAGAATAAAAAAAAATTTAAAGTATTAGCTATAGATGGCGGGGGAATTAAAGGTGTTTTTCCAGCCAAGTATTTACAAATGATAGAAAATAAAATAGGTGGGAATATATATGAACACTTTGATTTAATAGTAGGGACATCAACAGGTGGAATAATTGCATTAGCTCTGTCTATAGGAGTTTCTACATCGGAGATAGTTAAGTTATATAAGGACTTAGGTAAGAATATTTTTAAGTCAAGATTGGTAAATAGAGTAGCTCATCCAATAACTCATGCATTGTTAAAGAGTAAGTATGACAATAAAAATTTAACTGTAGCACTTAAAGATGTGTTTGGAGATAAAAAAATTAAGGATGCTAAGACCTTATTATGTATACCATCTATTGATTTTTATAGGGCTAAGCCAAAGGTATATAAAACACCTCATAGCCATTATCACTTAGATAGGAATTTAAAGATGTGGCAAGTTGCTCTAGCAACTTCTGCTGCTCCTACTTATTTTCCAGCTGCTATTGTCGATAAAGCAGCTGGTACTCCTGACTATATGATAGATGGTGGATTATGGGCGAATAATCCTAGTGTTATAGGTATTTGTGAAGCACTACACTTTGGTTGTAATCTAAAAGATATACAACTTTTGTCCATAGGTACAGGACACTGTGTTTATAAAGGAAAGAAAGAAAAAGCACTAAAAAGTGGATTTTTAAGTTGGGGTACAGGACTTGTAGATTTTACTATGAATGCTCAAAACTATGGAAACAATGCTATGGCAATGTATCTATTACCAGAAGAAAACTTCGACCGAATAGATTTTGAAACAGGTGATAAAATAAATTTAGATTCTGTAGATGATAAATCTATTGAAATTCTTATGAAAGAAGCAGAGAGAGCATATGGAAAAACTTGTCCCGACATAGAAAATAAATTTTTCATCTAATTTAAATATAGTAATATACCTCTCTTATATAAGAGAGGTATATTACTATATTTTTATATATGATATATTACTACTTTTAGTTATTGATAAAAGAACATAATAAATATTAAGAATAGTTCAAATAAAAGTAGTATATGTATTGTTTTTGAATTACTGAAATGATATAATTAACATATACAAAACAAATAAATACAAAAAACCGAGCATGTATTTGTATCGGTGGCATTTATCAAATTTAATAATAGATTAAATTATCTATTATAATAGCTTTTAAAAATGAAATAGCAATTTTTCAACTCTTTAGAGATATTTTTATATCTTTCAAAGAGTTTTTTTATTGCTAAATTTATCAAATGGTATAACAATTTTAAAAATAATAGGAGTTTAAGAACAGAGGAAAATATATTTTACAAATATATTCTTAAATTCTAATAGGAGGTTATCAAATATGGGAGTAACAAAATGTGCAGATGGAAGTGTATTCATACCAATTCGTTCTGGTGAATCTTGTCCTATATGTGGAAGTAGAAAAGGTAGATGTTCTAAATTTTATAATGATGAGGGAATATTAGTGTTTTATCGTTGCAAAAATCAACCAAGTGATAAACCTAATAATGGTTGGTACATACACACTATAAAAGACTTAGAAGGTATTAATCCTAATGACAGGAAAATAAACTCTATACCAAATATTACAGTAGGAGAAGAAATGTCTGAAGAACGATTAAATATAACTGATAGTGCATATCGTTACTTTAGAAGTTTATTAAAAAAATATGAAGGAAAATACCTAAATCAAAGAGATTTATCTGACCTTCATAAAAGAGGAGTTTCTGATGAGATAGTTGAAAGAATGAAACTATTTTCAATGCCTACATTAGTAATTAATTCTCAAAAAGAATTAGATAATTTTAAGTTAATGAAATCAAAAAAACTGTATACAAAACAAAAAAGATATACAGGAAAACCAATTAGGGTATTTGTAAGAAATTACTCTGATGGTGAAAATACTTATGATTGTCAGTATCAAACTGCAATAGCAAAAGACATGGAAAGGAAATTTGGAAATGAACTTTTGAAAGTTGCAGGATTCGCTAAAAGAAGTGGTGCAAATGGTGATTATATTACGTTTCAAAGTGCTAGATATAATGGCTTATTTAATCTAATAACTAAAATATTAACTGTTGCACTACTAACAAAGGATAGTAACTTGTTAAGACTTGCTTATTCAAACTTCTGGAGAGTAGAACAATTTAAACCTATAAAGGGGTATTTCATACCTTATATTAATCAAGAGGGGAAAATACAAGCAGTACAATATAGACTAACTATACCTATTCTTGATGATAAGTATAAACCAATGAGATACTTCTGGTATTCTTCTAAAAATGCAAGAAGTGGTAGTCCAATAGACTATTACATACCTTCAAAAATATTTACTAGATCTGATGGTAAAAAAAGAGAAGATATATTACTTGTTACAGAAGGTGCTTTAAAAGGGAAAATTGCTGCTGAAAGGCTAGGGTTTAAGACAGTTACAGAGGCAGGAGTTAGTAACTATCGAAATCTAATTGAAGATATTATTGAAATATCTAAATATGAAAAAATAAGGCATAAGATAATCTTAGCTTTAGATATGGATAAGTTTGAGAATGAAGAGGTAATGAAAGCAGAACAAAAAACTATGACATTACTTCATCAAGCAGGATATGAGGTTGCTATTGCTTTTTGGGATGGTAGAGTAGCAAAAGGCATTGATGATGCTCTTAAATTAAAGTTAAAAATTCAATTTAAGGCAGTTTAATTTGACAAATAGAAATAAAAAAATTTTTAAATGAATCAATAAAATTTAATAAATGAAAGGTGTGTTAATTATGTTGGAAATGGTAAAAAGTCAGTACCTAGAAGGTAGTTCAGTTACAGAAGATATTGATGTTGAATCTATTAATTTACAAAACAGTAAAAGAGACATTACAATAGATTTGCTAAAAGAAAAATTACTAAATAAAATTGCTGATGTAATTATCAATAGTGATATTGAAATAATAAGTAGTTTAGGTAATACAAAAATAGCAATTTTAGAATTATTAGATCTATATTCACTGGAAGAATTATTCTATTTTAAAAGAGGACTAGAGGAATATGAAACATTAGGTGAGTATATATCTGAAGATAATCTATTTTCTGTTAATGAAGTAAGTGGACAATTATCATTATTAATTAATTTATAAAATGAAAGGGGAATTTGAAAAATGAAAAATACACCTGCTAGATTTATTATGTTAGCTATTGAACAGTATATAAGAGCTTCTGATTATACATTAAAAGAAGTCTTATCATCAGAATTATTAAGAAAAGAAAGAGCATTAGCTAGTGCATTTGCTCTTAAAGAGTATTCAGTGATAGCTTTAAAAGAAAGTAATCTTTCTTATGAATATAAGGATGGAGATTTATCATTTTATCTACATGGAATGAAAGTATGCGATATAGATAGTGATAGCTTTAAGGCTATTGAAGTAAACTTCTCCAATGGCAAAAATAATGTTTATCAAGATAAAGAATTATCTATGAGAATTGAAAAATATTCAAATGATGACTTCATAAGTGAACAAAGAATTTATGCTTTTAATCTATTATGTGAATTACATAAAATAGAGAAAGGTATAGATAATTTAGGATTATCTGATAAGGATAGAACTGAAATAGAACAAATAAAAATAGCTTAATTTATATAATAAAAAGGAATTTTAAAAATGTATCATTATTTTTAAAATAAGGAGAATATAATATATTCTCCTTATTACTTTAACAAATTCAAGGAGTGGATATATATGATAGGGTGTTGTAATTCTTTTAAGGATTGCTCTGATGCAGGAGAATGTATTAAATTAAATAATCCATTATATGAAGAAGTTTATAAAGGTTGTCTTTATAAAAGTAATTTAGATATGGGTAAAAACTTTTATACAGACTATAATGAAAACAATAGAATTAAAGCAGAAGAATATCAAAAAAAACAATGCAGCAGAAAGGTTAAAAAGCCTTCTGAAACTCTACCAAAGATTAAAAAAGAGGTAGAGATAGTAGAAGATATTAAAAAGGAAGAAAATGCATTGGAGAAGTCTTTTAGAGATAAGTATAAGAGAGCATACTTAGTTATAAATGAAAGACAATTTTATATAGGAACAAGAGGTAGCTACAATGGTGCAACTTATGCTTTAGGTACTGAAGGTATAGAGAGGTTAATTCAAAACATTGGAGATCTACCAATTCATATAGATACAGAATATTTAGATGAAATGTATCAAGATGAAAATGGAACATTTGATGATAGAGCAGATTGGACACCTTATTTTAAAATAGGTCAACAACAATATAATCTCATGAATTCCAACTTATTAGGATTAAAAGAGTCTACTTGTAATATGATAGCTAATTATTTTGCAGATTTAGGTATAGAAGTTAATTCTGAATGTCCTAAAAATGGTAGGAATAATAGAGTTTTCAAACCTTCAAAACCAAAAAAGAGTAAGGATAAACAAAAACCTATTGTTGATACTATTAAACTTAGTGAAGATAAAAAGACTAAGAAAGCAAAAGTAGAACAACTATCATTATTTTAGTACCTACAACTTAACAAATAGAAACAAAAAAATATCAAATGAAAAATGTACTTTATAGCTTATAAAATTATAAATAGGTAATATTATATCTACAACCTGTTTAAGTGCTTTTAAAATTGAAAGGAGAGTTTTTAAAATGAAAAAATATGCTAATGATATTCAAGATATGTTAGAGGATACTATAACTAATTATGATGGAGAGGCAGAAGTATTGATAAGTGGTATATATGAAATACTTAGAAATGATAATAAACTAGCTGAAAAATTAGGTGATAATGAGGATTTATTAATCACAACGTTAAATATCATTAATGCTGAGTTGTATTTCAATTATTATACCGACATAAGAACATACTTAGATTTATCTGGCGAAATAGGTTATGATGATTGTCTTTGGGAGATTGATGAAGAAGAAGGCAATGAAATAGCACTTGAAAAAAGAGATTGGTTGCAAAATGTGCAATCAGAAGAAAAGGCTAAAGAAGTATTAAATAACGATGGTTGGTATTTATCTACTAATGGACTTGCAATAGGAATGATGGATAAAGAAGATTATGACCAATTAATAGCCTAATAAATATGAATTAAATATAATTACCCAAATAGAAACAAAAAATATAAATTTTATAAGTTGAGCCGATCTAATTAATTTTAGGTCGGCTTTTCCATTAGAAAAAAGAATAATAAATAGAATATTATCTAGTATTTATAGATAATATTCTATTTATACTAGATAATTTGTGATATAATTGATATAAAACTTATAGAAAGGAATATGAAAAATGAACGTTGCTAAAAAAGTACAAATAATACTAAAAGAACAGGGAAGAACTCAAAAATGGTTATATGAACAAATTATTAGTTTAGTAAAAATAGAAGAAGGAGAAAATCTACAGGTAACAGGTTATAAGAATTTTAATCGTAAAATGATAAAAGATAAATTAACTGCCCAAGAAATTATTTATATTATGAAAGTATTAGAGATAAATGTTATGTCATTTTTTAATTTAGAAGAATAGCAATATACATAAAAACAAGTATTAAAACTCTAAAAATCCATATATAATAGATAAAAATCTAGTATTACTAGATTTTCTGTGATATAATATACTTAAGTTAAAAAATGATTTTATGGAGGGTATATAATGAAGGATTAGTTATAACAGGTGCAATTATATATTCTTTACATAATTATAGATGAGAGGTGGATTAAAATGAATACTATAGATATATTGAACAAATGGGCTAAGTTTAGCAAATATGAGCCTAATAAGAATACTTGGAAAGCAGGAAGTAAACAATATGAGTTAGACAAAGATAATGAAGTTATTGCTACTATTATGAAATATGATAGTTCTAGTGTTTCAACTTGTTTATATGCCAAACATATTTTTAAAAAACATGTAAGTGATAAGAAATTTTCTATACTTGATATATTGAATAATAATTATAATATATCTGAAAACGTTAAAGAAATGTGGGAACTATTTAATTCAATAGAGATAATAGACTTTGAGAAAAATCTCTTAGAAGATATAAATACAAACATAGATAATATATCTAAGAATAGGGAAATAGGGGATATTAAATCTGAGATTGATATTGAAGATATAATGGATATATATGGTACTGTTATTGAAGATATAGATAGTTGTAACTATGAAGTCTATAATAAAGGTAAAAATGGAGAAGGCAATTTCGTTACCAATGATTTAATTTATATATTTAATAGTTTAAAGGAGTGTATCTTAACAATAGAAAATTCTAAGGATGGAATATATCTATGTTTTATTAATAATCATGAAACATTTAATTACTTTGCTTTAGTGGTTAAGGATGGAGAAAATATATACTCATTTAATGATAGACTAGATGAAAAATATCCTAATCAATATATGAAAAAGAGACTTCCAGGAAGAGATGCAAGTAGGGGCAAGATATTTTCATTATTCCCTTATGATAATGAAGAACTTTTCGAACTTGGTGGTGTTGATTATAAAGGATATTCTACTAACTATAAAATAAATAACAAGAATACAATGTCAATATTTCAATTAGGAAGAAATTATTATCTACCTATAGTAATATCTATGAGTATTATTAAGAATGCTTTTGTTGGTAAAGAGATAGAGGGGAATATAACGTATTTATTCAACTTAGCTATAAAAAGTTCTAATAATATGCTGATGGAAGCAACTAAAAACCAAATGGCAAAGAGCAGCGTATTAAATAATTATAAAGATGAGATATTTGAGGATTTTAATACAAAGGGCTTTTTAAAGGGTAATTATGGTTATATACTTAAAGATTATGGAAGAGAATCACAAAATACAAATCAGATATTAATTGACTTATATAGTGGAAATTATCAAGAAGATAAGATTAATTTTCATAACAAATTATCTAAAAATGAAATATTAAAAGTTACAGAAGGGGAATTGGTTGGAGATCAAGGAAAAATTAAGAGTATTCAATATTGGTTGGCTAGAAGAAATCTAGCTGAACATATAGAAAAGGAAATGGAGAATGAACTGAAAAAGTTCGGAGGAACAGAAGGATTAAATAGATGGTATCGTAAAAAAATAAAAGATAATATAGATAATTTATATAAAGCTATTGCTGAAGGAAAATGGATTGGTGAAGTATCAAAGATGCATGATATATGGGATATGAAATGGGAAAAATCAAATATTATGCAATTGATAGACCTATCTGCAGATAGTATTGATTTGCATGAAATGTGGCATTTAAGAACAGTAATAGGAGATAGTGATGAAAGAAATAATAGATATTGTCCAATAACAGGTTCAAAAGCAAGTATAGTTGCCATTCTCAGACCTCAGACTTGGGAAGATGTTGCTAAACTTATTGGAGTAGATAAAGATGAATTACCTAAACTTGTTAAGGGATGGAAGTATCATCAAGAATATATAGGTAATTCTATATTAGATATGATAGACCCAGTAGAAGAAATAAAGCATATACTAATGCCTAGATGTGAAAATAGTTTTAGCTTTAAAATAGCTATTTACTTATCTAAGAGAGGTTATGCTCAGATATGTAAGAAATATAATGAAGATGGTAATGTAAATAAATTTTGGATTAATGAGAATTAGAAGATAAGTTTAAAGGATATAAGTATAAATACACTTAAAGGAGTGATTAGTGTGAAAGATACGTTTAGAAAAGGTAGTTTAATTATTTGTTTTATTTTATTCATATTAATGTTGAATGGTTGTAGTCTAGAAAGAGATGTTACATCGAATGCTGTAGAAGGTATGTTAAGAAGTAATGCAAATACATTAGATTTTATAAGTACCAATGGTTATAATGGAGAGGATATTAGTAATGTTGAATATACTAAAGATGAAAATATCTATAAGGTAAGTTTCAATTTAAAGGATAATATTATGACTTCTAATTATGTTGATTTAAGTGAAACAAATAAAGAAGTAGGAGCAAGTGTTATTGCTCAACCAGATGCTGACATTAAAGATGTTATTAACTGTGCGGTATATAGTCACATGACAAGTTCACGAAAAGCAGAAGATCTACATAGTATTTTTGAAAGTTCAATTAAACAAGCTTTCAAAAATAAAGGACAAAAAATAGAAGTGCCTATAGAAATAGATTCAGAGCAAACAGAAATTTTCGTACAAGTTCTAGATGATAAAATTTATATAAAATCAAAGGTTGTAATATAGATGGAAAAAAGTAAAGTATTTAATAATTATAAAAATAATCAATTTGAGGATTTAAATGCAAAAGATTTTCCAAATTATAGCTATGGATATATATTTAAAGATTATGGAATAGAATTACAAAATAACAATCCGATATTATTTACATTATATAGTAGAGATTATGAAGAAAAAAAGATTAATCTTAACAAGCAATTGTCTAAAAACAAAAAAGATAGTAGGGGAGGTAAAGTTATGAAAAAAATAAAAAGTATTTTAAATTATACTTTTTATGAAAATGAAAAAATCTTTCCAGTTACTATAGGTAATATTTTAGGTTTAGGTATATTCTATATTATATTTGCTTTCTTCTGTGCTTATATTTTAAAGACAGGCGAATATCTTAAAGTATTTTCAATTGAAAATACTAAGTTAGTCGCTTTTATATTGATATTTTTAACTTTAACTATTTTAACTATTTTAAAAACTATACTTGTTGTTATTGAAGATGATCCAGATAAATAGTATTAATAGAATAAGAATAATAATGAATTATAATATATAGTGTTACAATAAGTAAAGAATAAAGTATTTAAATACTTTATTCTTTACTTATTTAAATAATATTTACTCCGAAGATTAATAATGATATAGATATTATTAGTATAAGACCATCAATATAATTAATTTTGATAAAGCTAAAGGGGAATAGAGGACATAATAATATATTGATTTTTTGTTGTTCCTGTATTTTATAACCTATTTTAGTACAAAAATTACCTATTAATTCACATTTACATAAACTATCTATCTCTAAATTTTCAATTTTATTAATTTCTTGTCTGGAAATATCACTTCTATATTCATTAGATAATAATAGTAATTCCTCTTTTATTTCTGAGCAAATATTTATCAGTTCCTCTTTTTCATTTTTTGAAGAATTTATATTCTTTCTATTGTTTATGAAGTTACCTACATCAATAATTGTACTTATACGAAATGCTCTATCTCTTTCACTAAGATATCTGTTAATTAAAGCTTTAAATTTCATTAAAATACTCCTTTATGCTATTTTAAATATATTTATATACTCTAAAAAGTAAAAGTCCAAATAGGCTAGAATTCAATTATATTATAAGACCATTTAAAGTTCTATTAAGTAATAAAAATTAGTAATACAATCCTATAATAATAAAAGATAATAGAAAGTGATCACTTTCTATTATCTTTTATTATTAATTGCTCTTATTTTTAAAAGTATGTAAATTATCTACTCGAATGTGCCACATTTTTTTGTTCTTTTGTATAGTTTGGAATGTTATTTTTAAGAGTTTTAATAAGTAGTTTAATATTCTATTCAATATTCCTATAACATTACCCTCACTTTTAGCAATTATTTTACTCAAGTCATTATCCATATTTTCAATAAAAATAGTATATTAATATTATATATCATAAATATAAAAAAGATATGCGATATATTATTATATAAAAATCAGTTAACTTATTTCACCATATTTTTTCAGATTATAATTTTAATTTTTTTGAAACTATGTAAAAAAACTTTGTTCATCATTTTTTTGAAATTCCAAAAGTTATTTGTTCTCGAAAAGAAAGTATAAAAAATATTTTTTTCTTTTTTTCTTCTTTTTATTTATTTTTTTATTTTCTTTTTTCTTTTTTTTGATTAATATTAATTTTAATTTATTTTGAAAAAAAGATGGAAGGGGAGAAGAAAATAAATATGATTTTTAATTATATTATACATCGCATATCTTTTTTATATTTATGATATTACTTATACATGTTTTTTTGTTTTTATCTGTGATTAAAATTCTTAACTTATTGATATATCATACTTTAATTAAATAAAAGACTGGCTTTTAAAGGGGTGGGGATAGCTGTGTTATTTACCTTTATTATAGTTCATAACTATTTAATAGTATCATAGCTCTAATTCTATTTATTATTGCTTTATATGTTAATTTAATCGTTTTTAAGCATAAAAAAATAGAGTAATCCCTTTATTTTAAAAATTGATTTAAGAATACTCTATTTATAAAATTATATACTTTTTGCATTTGATAAATTAAATTAATTTTTGAAACTTAATATATTTATTATAACATACATTAAAATTATTATATATATTCTACTTTATCATAAGTACTTACTAATGTGCTATCATAAAATATACTTGCTAATTCTTCAGCTTTATTACTATCATTTATATATTCTTTTGATTCTAACTTTTCATATAGTTTTATATCATTTTTTTCTATATATGAAAATATTTTAGAAAAGTTTTCTCTATAGCAATGTCTTACATGATCTTCTGAGTTATCATAAGGTACCTTATGATCTGTTACTTCTAATATCTTATTTCTTATCTCTACTAATTGTTTTTTTCTTTCTTTTATATCATCAGTATTTTCTAGCATTAGTCCATACATCTCATAATGTTTGTTATTATTATCTATAATAGGTTGCTTATATTTAACTTTAAATATATTAATTCTTTTATTATAATTTATAGCCTTTGAACACTTAGAATAAATATATAATGGACTTATTATATATTTATTATCTTCATTTATTAACCTATCTGATAATTCAAATTCAATAGTTTCTCCTTCAGATGTTTTTAATATTATTTTTTTCTTATCTCTATCTATAGTAAAACTATTTAATTCTTTATAGTTCTCTACAAATTGAACAGGTGTCTTTATTATTGTTCTATTATCTATATTTTTATCTAAGTTAATGCTGTGTTCTAATCCTAAGCTATTAAGTTTACATATTAAGTCTTTTATTTTCTTATCAGCTTGTTCATAACTTAGCTTCATATTACTTTCTATATCAATTTGATAAGTTGTTTTAATATTTTTATTATAGTTATGTAAGTATCTTTTTAGTTGTTCTATATATATTAATTGCTTTCTCTTAGCTTTCTTCATTAAATTACTCCTTCCTGATGTTTTAATATTATCCTTAAAGTTTATTCTATCATTATTTTATCACAATATATATATTGTGTCTACATTGTTAGGATATGATAAATCAAATTAACCCGCAATAGGTTTGACCACACAATATAAGTGTTGTATAATATATAATATAAGATTGTAAAATAACTTTAAAATAACAGGAGGGAAAATCATGAATAGAAACTATAAAACTAGAGAAGATAATAGAGTTTTCATCACAACTCAAAATGTTATACATACTAAACATAGTTTGAAAAGGTGGAATGAATCAGGAAGATTAGACAATTATCCTAATTTTAATAGTATCACTGATGCAAATAATTATATAAAAAATATTTTTAGGAGTAAGAAAATAAGACATCTATATAAAAATTTTTACTTATTAGATAATGATATAGTAGCAGTTTTAGATGTAAAAAAAGACAAAGTAACTGTAATTACCTATTATGGAAGTCGTACTAAAACTCCTTCTTTATATAATCTGAGGTATTACATTAAAAATAAACATAAATATGGAAATATATTATTAAGTGCATAAATTAGTGAAAGGAGTTATTTAATGCAATACAATACAAATGAAGAAGTACATAGGTTAAATGAACGTGAAATAGTTCTATTAAAAACATATAAAAGTCATTTCACTAATAACTATAATCTTTTACATCCAAATAGTAAAAGAGGATTAAAAAACTATTTCACTAAGAATATAAACTATATGAATGAGGTTATTAATAGAGGGATTTCAAGAGTTCCTTTCAGAACTTATTTACAAGGAGTTAAAGCTGGAGTTGATTATTTGAAAATATTCGATAAAATACAGATTTAAATAATTATAAATGATTCATATTACGATAAAGTAATCAGATTTAATTAGTTATTGTAGTATGAATCATTTATAATTTAGGAGGAGATAAAATGAGATTATTTATAGCAGAAAAGTCAAGTGTTGCATTAAACTTGGCAAGAACATTAAATTGTGAGAAAAAAAATGGATATTATGAAGGTAATGGCAATGTTATTACTTATGCTAGAGGTCATTTACTAGAATTAAAAGATAGTGTAGACTATGATCCATCTATGGAGGTATGGTCTTTAGATAAATTTCCTTTTATACCAGAAAAATATATGTATAAAATCAAAACTGATAGAAAGAGTAAAAAAGTTGACTTGTGGTGTAAAAAGCAAATAGGTATAATAAAAAAACTAATTAATAGAGATGATGTTATAGAAGTAGTTAATGCATTTGATTATGATAGGGAAGGATCACTTATATTTTTCCTTTTAAATGCTTTCTTAGGCAACAAAAAGAAAACATATAGAATGACTCTTAACGAGTGGACCCCAGATGCAATTAGATCTAATATAAGTACTATGAAACTTAATTCTAATTATAGAAATCAAGAAATAGCAGGTTTATGTAGACAACAAGCTGATTGGACTCTAGGTATTAATTTTACTTCAGTATCTACTTTGAAATATACAAAAGGTAGAGGTAAATATCCACTAAGTATTGGTAGAGTAATACTTCCTACTTTAAAATTAATCCATGATAGAGATATGGAGATAAATAATTTTGTATCAAAAGATTATTATGAATTGAAATCTACTTTTACTACAGATAAAGGTAACTATGATGGAACATTATTTATTGATAATAATACTAAATTTAACGATAAGAGAATTTTAGAAAATATTAAAAATAAAATTACAGGTAAAAGTGCTTTTATTAAAGATAAAAAGATAGAAACTTCTAATAAAAATTCTCCTTCATTATTTAACTTAAATGACCTTCAAGGTTATATTACATCTAAATATAATGGTTGGACAGCAGATAAGGTTGCACGTATTGCTCAATCACTTTATGAGGGAAATGGTAAGGGAGGATATATTTCTTATACCAGAACTAAATCTAGACATCTAGAAAGCAATCCGGAGTTTATAAATAAAACCGAAAAGGTATTAGAAATATTAAAAGGAAATTCTCCATATAAAAATGATATTAAGTTTCATAATAAAAAAACAGTATTTGATAGTTCGAAAGTTGATGGTCATGGTGCTATTATACCTACTTATATAATACCTAAAGAGTTAAATAGTGATGAAATGCTTATTTATAATGAAATAAAAAATAGATTTTTATCACAATTTATGCCACCCGCTAAATATGAAAATACTAAGATAATAACACAAATTAAAGATACTGATGTATTATTTAAAACAACAGGCAGAATTTTAATCTCTGAAGGTTGGCTCAAATTATTTGATAAAGATGTTCAAGAAGATATGTTACCACAAATAGATAATGGAGAGAATGTAAATGTAGACAAGCTTAATATTCTAACTAAGCAAACAAAACCTCCAAGACACTATACTACAAAGACTCTATTTGAAACTATGGAGAATTGCGGTAAAAAGGTTGATTCAAACGCAGAAAATGATAGTATGTTATCTAATGTATTAAGTGGTTATGAGATAGGTACACAGCCTACAAGAGCATCAACATTGTCTAAAATGAATGATATAGGATATGTAAAAATGAAGGGTAAAAATATACTTATTACTGATATAGGGATAAATTTAATTAATCTTTTCCCTGTGAAAGAATTAATGGATGTAGATTTTACAGGAAAGTTAGAAAAAACATTATCTGATATTGAAAAAGGTAAATTTACCAAAAAACAATTTATGGGAATAATAAAGAATTTAACTATAAAAGGAGTTAATCAAATAAAACAATCAGAAGGTGTAGTAATTGATTTTGCTAATGAAATGACTAAAAATAGTGTAGGTAGTTGTCCTGCTTGTTCAAAGCCTATTGTAGAAAGTAAAAAAGGTTATGGGTGCAGTGGGTGGAAAGAAGGTTGTACCTTTGTTATATGGAAGAAAAATGCCTTTCTATCTAAATTTGGTATAACTACTATAACTAAAAAGAATGCTGCAGCTCTTATTGAAAATAAAGATGGTGTCATATTTGGTATTAAAGGTATTAATATAAAAACAAAAGTTATTAAAAAAAATGATAAGTATGAGCTTGAGTTTGATGTAGAAAAAAAGCAAATTCAAAGTTTAGGTAAATGTCCAGAATGTAATAAAAATGTTGTTGAAAATACAAAAGCTTATACTTGTGAAGATAGAAATTGCAATTTTGTTATCTTTAAAAATGACAAATTTTTAGCTAAATTTAGTAAAAAACCAACTAAAACTATGGTTAAAAGTTTATTAAATAAAAATGAATTTCACATGAAAAATTTAAAAGGGGAAAAAGGAGATTTTGAGTGTGTTCTTAAACTTAAAAAGAACGGAAAATATTGGGGGTATGAAATGAATTATAAATAATGCAACAAAAGAGGTGATTAAATGAATGATCTTATACTATTTCACGATAAATTTGGTATATGTTATTTTATTGGCTTTGTAACAAACAAACTAATTGTAAAGTTTGATGACAAAAGTCAAAAAATATTACCAATTGATGAGTTTTCTGCATACTCAATAGAAAGAGAAATAATAGTTCATTATTCAGAGTACGCAAGTAAAAATTATAAGCAAAAAAATATATTGAAAAATAAAGTTATAAATATAAACAAAAAAATTAATAAAGTAAAAAAGGCAGATACAGATAGGGGAAACTATTATGTCATTAAAAAGAAAAATTAAAGATATTTCTAATATTATATTAGGAAGAGATGCATATATAAAACCAAAATATATACTTGATTTCACAAGTGAAGATAATAAAATGAAAAGGGTATTATATTCATTTTCTATTCATATTAAATATCCTTACAAAGTTAGTTCTATGCTTGATATTCCAATTGAAAATTCTCAACTCTTATATAGTAATTTATTGAAATCAAAAGGAAATGTAGAATTTCAACTAGGTGATAATGTTTGCTATAAAACTATTCTAATTCCTAAATGGGCAACTAATCTTATATTAAGAGAAATTCATGGATATCTATTATAAAAAATAAGCTACAAGTTATTATTTATTTAATAACTTGTAGCTTATTTTTTGTGCCTAAACTTATTATTTCATCTACTCTTTTATTTGTTAGAGTAATGCTATATACATTCTCTCTGCCATAGTTTCTGTACATCATTAAGATATTATAAACTAACTTTTCTTCGATATTAAAATAAAAGGCAATTTCTTTATAGTCTAATACCTCATTTTTTGCTATTTTTCTTATAATGTTTGTTCTTTTATTTGGGTATTTACTATTAAACATCTAATCATCCTTACTAAAGTTCAAATTGCTAATTTTTTTCTGCATATTTTTCTATATATTTTTATTATATGTGAAATTTTTTGTTGCTTTCTTTATTGTTTCTTCATTAAGGTCCGCATAAAATCTTCTTGCAGTTTCTATACTAGAATGTCCTAATTGCTGTGCTACTAATTCTATACTTCCATTTTCTATGTTTAATAAATGAGTAGCGAATGTTCTTCTTAGTGTATGAGGAGTTATATCAATTTGAATATTAGCACGTGTTTTATACTTCTTTAATAAGTTTCTAATTGACTCTTGATTAATTCTTTTTTTATGAAGTGATAAAAATAAAGCATTTTTATATTCTTCTGACACTCCTTTTATATTGTTTCTAAAGTCAATATACTCTTTTAAAAAGGGGAGGGCAGCATCTGGAATGAATAACATATCTTGATTTCCACTTTTTCTTATTACTATCATTTTTTCATCGTGTATACTAATATCAGATATATCTAATTGAATTAATTCACTTACTCTTATTCCTGTTAAACCTAATAATAAAACTATACATAGATCTCTTAATTTAACTTTTTTATGGTACTTTAATAAAGTATCATTTTTTATATTTTTATCAAATTGTATTGTATTTATTAATAAGTTAATTTCTTTATTGTTTAGCCTATCTCTTATTTCTTTTTTTTGTTTTATTTGTATTTCTATATGTTTAGTAATATCATCAATGTCATATCTTCTTGACAAGTATTTATATAACTTATGTATACTTGCAAGTTTTCTAGCTTTTCCTACTCTAGTATTAGAGAAATGCTTTTCTATTTTTTTACCTGTTTTAGTTATATATATCTTTTTATAGCCATTAAGATAGTCTAAAAATCCCCATATATCATTTTCATTTAGGTATCTACTTCCTAAATCATCAGGCCTGAACTCATTTATTTCTTTATATTTATAAAATTGAGGAAGTGTTAATAAATACTCTAAATAAATATTATAATCAATTAAATATGCAATTTGAGTATTTATCCCATACTTTTCTTGCATTATCATAATATAATTCACAATAAATTCTGGCATTATTTTTAATTTTTTTGTTCGCTTTTTATGCAGCTTAATTTCAATATCTTTTTTCATAATAATAATCCTTTCGATTAATATATGCTATATATAGTTAATACTAATTATTATAACAGATATTAATAAGGGGATAAATAATACACTCGAAAAAATAATAAGGCTTTGTTTCTCAATAGGAGAGAGTATATCAGCTGATTCATATAATCCATTTATCTTCTTTCTATTTTTTATTTTCTTTATACCTTTTAAAAAATCATTCATATTATAACTCCTAACATTTTTTGTTATCTAACTTCTTACATAAATTAAACTTTTTGGGTAAATATGGTTTTAATAAATAAGTTTATCATCTTAAATCTATTTATTGTACATATAAAGCTTATAAGGTAGCATATGGCTTGTATTAGATTGTTCAGCTAAACTAGTGACATATACTAATAAACCTATAAGTATAACTGCTAATATTATTACTAAATAATTTTCATGCTTTTTTGATAACTTAAAATTGCTGATCAACTTATTCATATATATTCTCCTTTAAAATAGTATATTTAATACCTTTAATAACAATATATAACGTGTTATATTTGTGTTTTATGATTGTATATAATTATTATATCATATAAATATCTTCAATTCTACAAACTTATTTGGTAAACTTACGTTTACCAAATAAGTTTGTACTAGTTAATTTACTTTTTTAAATCACTTCCCTATATAATTTTTGGCTAAGTAATAAATAAAGCTAAATCTTATAATTATAAGATTTAGCTTTATTTATTACTTAAATGATTCTCTAGTATGTTTTCAATATCATTAATCTGGAATTAGAAATATAAAAGAAAAATTTAAAAATAAGAGCATATAATATCAATATATAATTATTTGTCTTTCATTTCTTCTAAATTTTTTTCCAATACATCTGATTGTTTTTTTTTCAGTTGTTCAAGTTCATTTAAACTTTTGTCTAATCCTTCATCACCTTTTTCCTGCATCTCATCAAGCATATTATCAATTTGTTCCCCCTGTTCTTCATCTATTTCTAAAGTTGTTCTCTCAGGAGAATAATTGCTAGTTACTTGATAGATACCTATTATTATAAATATTCCTATTGCAGTTACTAAAAAACTAATTAACATGATAGTAAATAATTTCTGAAGAGGTGTCTTTCCTTTTAATATATTTTTGAAGAATTTAAATATCCCTTTAAAAGCAACGAAAAATATAAATCCACCAATAGCTCCTTCGTTATTATAGCTATCAATAATGATAATTTCTTTTTCTTTTTTATTAGTACCTATATTACTCCCTCCCCAATAATTAATTTTCACTAAATATATATATTGTTATTGTAAAATAAAGAAAAATAATAATCTTACATATGATGTAAAAATTATTATTTTTCTTTATTTATATTAACTTTTAAACTCATAAATTTATATGATTTTTCAAAATTTTTACCTCTAATACAACATAAAGCAACAAACCAGATACATATATTAAGTAAAATCAAAAATATAGTTAAGATTTTTTTCATCTCCCTGTTTATTTTTTTGTGTTTATAGGGTATAATATTAATACAGAAGTCGTTGGACTTAAAAGTTAATATTTCTTGTGGAACAAAAGTGAGTAGCCGTCAACTACTTACTTTTTTTTGTGTCTATTTCTATTTCTATAGATTTTATTGTAATTTTAATGGTTATAGGATTCTTAGCATTAGAAACTATATACAATCCTATCAATCCAGAGATAACTAGGAAAACATTAAATATACTACTTTCCACTTACTCACCTCTTTTCATTAGTTTATTCAAATAACCCAACGACTTCTGATGATTGAGGTGAGTAATATTAACTTAACAAACTAATGTTCTTGCTATATTAATTATATCATTTTTTGGTAAATGTATCTAGCATATTTACAAAAATCAATAATTTATTTTATATATTCTCAGATATATTTTATAGTTACCTCGCTATAACTTCCATTTTTTTAATGCCTCCTTTATTAGTTTTATAGGTTATTAATTTTCTAAAGTATAACTTAAACCTTTAGCTATCAATTCATTTAAAATATCATTCTGAGTTTTATCTGGATATTTTATTCTTAGATTTTCTAATAAATGAGTGTTTTTTAAATTTAAAGTTATTAATACTTTCTTACCTTCTTTTTCTTTTATAATACAAAATTCATCATTATAGGTCATATCTATTATATAATCTAAGTTATCAGTATTATTTACTTCTTTTATCCCTACTTTTAATTCATTTATAAAATTATTATTTATGTTTAAATATGTTTCCTTTTTAATTTTTAACTCCTTGAAATCTATATCTATTATTTGATTTTCCATATCTACATATAATTCTATTTTTTTATTAGTCTTTTTTATACTTTGAATTATTTTTACATTTTCTTTTGTCAGCTTTAATACACTTTTCATATAATCAACCTTTATCTATTAATTTAATTCTTCTTATATTAAATTGGTTTTCTTTTAAAACATTTATCTATATTACTAACTATCTGCTCTATGTAGTTTCTATCAATTTGCATATTCAAGTCTACACTATTATTATTGTAACTGCTATTGAAAGGTAAGTAGCTACTTAAACATTTGCTGCAAGTTTTAACTATTTTTATGTTTCTATTTGTATCTTTTATAATAACCTCATTTCCACAACTACATATAACTTCATTTTCTTTATTTCCTTTATTTAGTCTTACTACTTCATTTGTATTAACTAATACCACTCTTCTTTTCATTTATAATACCTCCTATTCAACTTGATATATTACTCTAATCCCCAAAGTCCTTTATTTAATGTTCTGGCCTGTGTTTCAAGTCCTTTAAATACTAAAGAATACTTGCTATTCGGTTGTATAGTCATAACATTAGCAAAACCTTCCTTAACTAATATCGCATTGACCATTGTTTCTTTCATATTTAAGTTATTTGGCTTATCTAACCAAATATATCTAAGTAATCTATCATATTTATCTCTGTTTTCTATATCTTTAGTCATGTATATTGTTTTACCTGCAGGTAACAATTCTTTAGTAAAATTACTAGACTCTATCCCATAAGGCTCTGGATCATTAATATTTGCACCTACACTCTCAGGTGTGTTCATTCCAACCATTCTTACCCTTTCTTCAGTTCCATTCTTATCAACTATTAAAGTATCTCCATCAATTACTCTTATTACCTTTACTGTTTCATAATTATTAGATACTGTTATTTTTTTTATTTCATTTGTAATATTTTTAGAGTTATCAACTAACTTTTCTTTAGTTTCTTCAGATAAAGAGTTTATTCCTTCTTCTATACCATCTTTTACTTTATCAGAAGTTTCGCTTATACCTTCCTTAATTCCATCTTTAAGACTATCAGAAGTATCTTTTATTCCTTCTTCTATATTATCTTTTATAGTATCTAAACTATTAGTTTTATCATTACTTACATTTTCTTCTTTTATTTCTGATGTTTTTTCTCCACTTTCACTAAATACATTTTTAAAATCCTCTAGTTGACTATTTTCAGTAGTTTCTGTATCGCAACCTATAGCAGTAATTCCTATAATTAAAATCAATAGTAAAATTATTATTTTTATCTTCATACGTTTACCCCCTTAATCTTCTCTAACCATTTAGTTTTTTTCTAATTATTACTCAAAACCTATTCCTAAAGTTTCTTCATACCATATTTTACGTAACAAACCTTCTCCTTCTTTTAGGCTAAAAACAAAAAAGTATCTATATTCTTTATCTTTAAGGATTTTTTCTATTTTATTTATAGTTGGCACTTTCCTTATTATGCTAAGAAGGTCTATTTCTACTCCACTATCTAAATTTATAACTTTATTATTTAATGTAATCTTATAATTATGTTTTTTAAGTATACCAATTAACTCTTTCCTATCTAAATACTCTAAGTATCCGTTAATAAGAGTTTCTTCTGAGTTAAATTTTGTGTGTATATCTTTAGAGGTCAAATGTCTTTCTATTTCATTGATTATCACTTGGAAATTTTCTTGAAACTTTTTATCCTTTTTTTGGTTTAAAAGTTCTTCCCTTTCTTTTTTGCTCAACATATTATCCCCTCTTTTCCTGTTTCTAAATCTTCATATACATATCCTAGTTTATTATCATCAGTAATGATATAAGTCATTATAGTACCTTCCTTTACATCTTCTAATATGTCATATTTAGGTTTCAATTTATTTTCTTTAATAAGAAATTCTATCGCTTTCTTTTTTTCAAAATATAATGTTCTATGAGAAGTATAGCTATTAGGACACAATTCTTTTTCAGAATAACTTTCTCCTAAATAACCTTTTTTCTGCCAGTTAGTTATTGTATTATAATGTAAACTATCACCATTTACATGATAAATAAGTTCTTTTATTCCTTCTAAACTGATATATTTATTTATAGTTTCTTGTTCCTGAATTATAGAGTATGCCTTTTTATACTTTTGTTCAAATAATTTCTCTAATTTGATAAGTTCAGACCTAATTTTAATCATATCAATAAAGATCTGTGTTCCTTTTTCAGTATCTAAGAATGATTTGATTTGTCCTACAATACTATGTACTTCCTCTTCTTTAGCATTTTCCCACTTGATTAGTTCTGTATTATATTTATATAGAAACATTATATCTTGTTCTATTTCAGAAGGATCTTCACTAATAGAAGGTAATTCTTTAAGTAATTTTTTTAATAAATTGATTTTAACTTCTTCTTTCAAAATTTAACCTCCATATAATTATTAATCTATTTTATTGTATTTTTTATTAATAAATATAAAAGTAATCATTATAATCAATGCACCTATAAATCTCCTATCACTACTAATAATGGCCAACAATAATATATAAATAGTTCCAGTAACCATCAAATAATATTGTGATTTATATTTCTTTTTAATTAATGCTAATATCATAGCTGAAAGTATTAATAATCCAATTAAAACTATCAAATATCCAATTATAATCATTTATATAAATCACTCCATAGAAAATATAAATTTTCAACTTCTATAATTAAGGTATTGACTAATCCATAAAAATTGACCTTCTAAATTCCATTCTAAGACACTTAAATAACATACACTATGCAATAGTACCTCTTAATAGAATAAAAAAATACTTTTGGTAGATTTTATTTACTAATAAAACTCTTATTTAAATTTTACATTTCTTTTTAAACACTAATAATATAATAATGTGTTTAGTTAGTCTCTTATATATATTATATCATATACATAACAATATATCCATTGTGTTTTACGAATATAGTGCTTATTTATTATTATACAATATTATTCCTATATATAATATTGTATAATAATCATATATAACAAGAGTAAAGTACATATTATTATATATTAATATATTATTTATATTTCTAGTATAAACCATTTATATCACACCAAAACATATATTTTTACTTTTTCGATAATATAGTGATAATTTCCGTTATCACTATATTACTATATAACTTTTCTTTTTTTATATGTTTTTATCATTTAAGTTCACCATATTAGGCTTATGTAAACTACTAACCCAAAAAAATAAAAGTTATAGTATGATTTCACAACTATAACTTTTATTGGTCTATTTAACGAAATATTAAATGATTATACTTTATTACTGTAATCAACAATATTTTTGTAACATATATTTTTTTCTATCATTATTCTCCCTATTTCAAATATAGCTGCAAATTCAACATTTTGCACTTTACTAATTATTTCATTATCTTCAATTCTTATAAAGTATTTTCCATCACATTTAACGTATTTATAAATATCAGAAATATCACTTATTTTTTTAGGAATTATTTTCCCTTCCCCTTGAATTATTCCAGTAAGTATTGAATGATTACCACCCTCTACCCAAAATATTCCCATAGGTAACCACAGATGTAATCTATGATTCTTATCTTCTTTCCAAAAATCAAATAATCTATTTTCACCTATTCTTGATAAAGATTGTAAGAGTCTATCCCTATTCCAAACCCAAGGCAATATTAGATCACTATTTAAATTAGCATTTATATCAGCTGTAGTTTTTATCTCATTTAATAAATTATAGGCAATTTCACCTTTTTTATTTACTTCTGATACAATAGAAAATAGAAATTCTTCTGTATCAATTCTAGGCAAACTTTTAGGATTATTTTTTATAATATATGCCCCATAATCAATAGGTATATTTGCACCTAATAGTTTTATTAGATTAAATATAGGATGAACTTGTGGCCCTGTTCCATTATGGTCATAATTTTCTACTTCATTTTTTGATATTAATTCTTTTGCAAATTCTATGATATTATTAAATTGTTTTTTCTTTATTTTTCCCTGACTTAAATTATTAGTAAACATGTTCCTCACCACTTTCTATATATTCTTTTCTGAATTTTTTATTATTTATGTTAACTTGTGGAGATTTATTTTATTATTAGTATAATTAATTCCTTTGCCAACTTCACATATATATTATCTAAACCCATTATTCTTGATTGTATAGAGAGTTTTCTGGACCATTATTTATTCTTTCTATTTTGTTACTTCCTTTTTGGAAGAATTTATGCGATAAAGAAACTTTCGGAGTGGAAATGTATTGTTTGAATGTACCTTTATAACCATTATCAACCATATATTTGTATTCTTTTTTAGCTTTAATAATTCCCCATAATAACAATACTAGAAACAATATTATAGGAGACAGCACTAATAGAGTATCCATGTATTTTTCCTCCTCTTAATTATATATTTACTTTTGCAAAGTAACTATCCCTACCCCTATATGTCCAATATATTTACATTTAAAACAAATATTAAATTTAGGACTATCTTCTCTTTCTTCATCAGATAATTTATATGTTCTATTACCACAATTAGGACAGTGTGATTTTTCTTGTTTTGCAGCTTTAAAATATGATTTATTCATTATTTAAGTGACTCCCTTCTACTAATTTTAAATCTTTACAGTTGTTACAATTAAAAATTCCACAATACTTTATATTTTAATTTTGTTTCTATAATAGTTACTAACTTTAATTCTTCATTATTACCAAAGATTATTTGCTCGTCATTCTCTAATAACATTTTATAATAATTAATTTCATCTTTATATAGTTCTTTTAATATTGGTATCTTTTTATATTTTTGTACATTCTTTTGTAATTCATATTCTATTTTTTCTATTTCTTTTGTTAAATAACTTTTTGTATTCAAACCTATTTCTTTATTAAGTAGTTCACTCATTATATTTGCATATTCCTTTATTTTTGCTCTTTCATAGAAAACCTTTGCTATCATTAAGAGAACAGTTGCTACTAGTATAGTTAAAACTATAGATTTCATATAAACAACTCCTTATATTAACTTTTTCAATTTTATCTTCTACTAAAATTTCCATTAAGGTAATCTGGTGATACATCAAAATATATAGCAATTTTCTTTAGTATATTATAGGTAGGTGCTTTTCTCTCATTCTCATATAGTATTAAATTTAATACTGATATATCTAATTCTGTAGACAACTCCTTATGGGTTAAACAGTTTCCCTCTCTTAATAACTTTAATCTATTACCTATTGTTTTAACTTTTTTAGAACGAAATTTGATATTATAATATGTAACACTTATTATAGATAAAATTATAACCATAGGTGCAAAAAATGATAGTGGATTATCAAAGTTACCTACCTTAGTTTGTTTCAAATAAGCTATTTTCAAATAGGTAAAACCTATCAAATACATTAAGAATAATTTAAAACGTATGTCTTTACTTAATAGTGTAAGATCTAAAGATAAAAATGTTAATCCTAACAAAGTTATTCCATAGATAAGTTCTTTTTCAATAGTGTTAAACATTGGTAGTAGAATATATACAATAGATAGTAAAGATATTAATATAAATGGAACTAACTTAATTTCATAACCATATATTACTGTAGTCAGATTAAATTGTTTATATAGTATTTTGATTATTACCAATGGTATTATTCCACTTAATATAGTTATTACTGAACTAAATATTAAATCTTCCATTTTATTTCCCCCTTTATTCTTTCTATCTCTAAGCATCTTTATTTCTAATCTATAATTTCACATCTAAAGCATAAATTTCATAATAAAAGTCTAATCATTCCTTTTAGTGGTAAATTTAATAGCACTCCTTTATGCATATTTATTATCTTCTATCAAAATTACCTACTAAATAATCTGGAGTAACTTGAAAATATTTTGAAATAGAAACTAAAGTTTTATAATCTGCTTTTTTACAGTTCTTTTCATATAACCTTAATTCTGAACAAGCAATTTTTAACTCTTTAGCCAACTCATCTAATGTCATTTGTTTTTCTAACCTTAACTCTCTTAATCTACCTATAATCTCAGGATTATTTTCTCTAGTTTGTTCCTCAATTCTATACGCTAGATTAGAAATTACATTTATTACTATTACAATATAACTTAAAATATCAAGTATAGAATATATAAAATTAGGATGTATTTCCCAACTTAAAAATATAGTATCTATAGTAAAAAAGAACATAAATATTAAGATATTAAAAAGATGTGTGAACTCAAATAAATCATAAAAACTTAAACTTTTAATATCTTTATATAAATATAATATTGCAAACATAAACAATGGATATTTAAAACCTTCATACTTAATCGTAAAACTAGGTATAGTAATAAATCCAAGTATCATAACTAATGTTAATATCATAAATGGTGTTTTATTAATTTTATCGATTTCATTTTCTTTAATGTTCATAATATATTCTCCTCACTATTAGGCTATTGTTTATCATTTATCCTTTCAGTTTAATAAGTAATGTTATTATTTATTTTTTTCAAATAACCTTCCTATATGAATATTTTTAACGCCCATATAAGTACTTAACAATAGTATTGCTATAGTAATTATTGGCGAAATATTAAAGAAAAACATATCTGCTCTTTTAAATCTAATTATACTCTCTACTATTAAATTAGAAAAAGGTACTCCCATAGTAAATATACAAGCTATAATTAAATATTTTTTATTACAGCTATGTCTAACTAGTATATAGCTACTAATTATCAAACTTACTACATACAATACTATAAATAAAATACTTAATTCCCTATTTTGATTATATTTTGTTACATATATACCGATTAAATTTATTATCGAATGTAAAAATCCTATAAAAATGTATATAATTATTATTGCCTTTAATTTATTGTTTTTCATAATATTGAACTCCTTTTCTATTTTTTTTAGAATGTATTGAAAGAAGATAATTAATTATATAACTTCTTATTTCATTTGTCTTAAATTTTTTACTTATAATAAATATATTTTTATATGTTAAATCACCATCAAATTTGCTATTTTGCTTTATAAGTTCTTTTCTTATTTGGTCTTCAATTCTATCTAATACATTTCTATCATAAATAGTGCTATATATTTGTATATTACTAATTCGTAAATTTTCATTGTTATGTATTTCAACTATTTCTGTACTTAAATTAATATCTAATTCATATTCCTTAGATTGAAACATTAACTTCTTAATTAGCTGATATATATCATCAAACAAATCTTTATCAATTCTTTTATCACCATTACATACAAAGCACTCCCTGTTTTCTTTTTTAAATATACCTTCGCCTTCACAAGCAAAACATTTATATGTAGATATGTGTTTTTCTATTATCAAGATCTTTTTTTCATTATCATAATCAATTATTACATTATCGTATGGGTTTATATTTAGTCTGTTTCTTATTAGTTTAGGTATAGTAAAACTTCTATTAGATACTTTTATTACTTTATACATTATATCACTCTCTTTTCTGCTAATATGTAATTATCGCCCCCTTTATTATAACAGATGTTATCAGTAAAATTGTTGAATTATAAGATTTACTATGGTAAACTATAGTTAACTTTATAATTATTATATCACAACGTATATATTGTGTAAATAACAATTATAAAGTTGTTTATACTTTGTAAAATAGGAGGAAGGTGATTCTATCAATAGTAATTCTTCTCAAATGAATTTATTTGGTATTTCTAAAGAGAACGCTAAAAAAGTAAAAAATAAAGTATTACCAAAAAATATAAGATTAAAAGATAAGCAACTTTGGTGTCCTTACTGTTCTTGTCCAGTAATATTTCAGAAAGATAAAAATTTAGGTACAAAAAGATGCCCCCTCTGTTCTATATCTATTAGGGATTATTGGGTAAAAAAAGTTAATAAACTATAATGAAAGGAAGTAATATTAATGCCATTAGTTAATGCTGCTTTTAAAGTAGATAGCAGAATTAAATCTAATTTAAAAGATATAGCTTATGAAAAAAAAATGAGTTATGCTGAGTTATGCAGATTCATTTTAAGAGAATATGAAAATAAACATAGCTCTAAAAAAAATATTAATAGTAATTATGAAAAAGAGTAATTTAAATATTACTTTTTAAATTTAATTATTCTACTTTAAAAAATGGAGGTCCTATAATGAAGGAGAACGATATATTAAAAAAGGATTATTTATATGCATATCTATATAATAACGATGGACATCACACACCGAAACTAAAGATTAAAAACGATATACCTACAATATCAAGTCTTATAGTAAAAACAAGTAACTGTCCAAAGATAGTTATTACTGATAGTAACGATAACTTCATATTAGATACTATTAACGGATATATAGATATGTGTCCAAATATAGATTATTTAGAAAGTTATCTATTACCTACACTTATACCACTTCAATTAGGTGAAAAAGATATAGAAAATATTAATATATTAGATTGGGGTGTAGATGAGTATAGAAACATAGATTCTATTATGAAACCTTATATATATGAGAATTTTGATGTTAGTTTTTGATAGTTAGGAGGTCAACATATGAGTATAATTAAATATAATAATAATAGTTCTATTCAAGAGTATCTAACAGGGGATAAATCAATTACGAATGATACTGTACTTATTAAAATGTTTCTAAGAAACCAGAGGTCTAAGAATACAGTTAGATCATATGCTAAATCTATTAAACTATTTATAGATTATATTAATAAACCACTTTCTAATGTTACAGTAAAAGATATAATGGACTTTATGGATAAACTTGAAAAGAAAGAAAAATCTACTCAGAATAATCGAATAAGTGGATTAAGTTCCTTATATAACTTTGGTTGTAAATTAGGTTACTTAAAGTATAATCCCTTTACTGTTATTAATAAGCCTACTGTAAATAAGAATAAGTCTACTAATAAATTCCTTGCTAAAGAGGAACTAAATAGACTTTGGGAAGTATTAAGGGAAAAGAAAAGAAATGCAGTTATAGGTAGTATTTTTATTACTACTGGAGTAAGAGTAAGTGAATTATGTAATATTAAATGTAAACACTTTTATAAAGATATGGATAGTAATGTTGGTATTCATATTATAGATGGCAAAGGTAACAAAGACAGGGATATTAAAGTTAGACAAGATGTATTAGCATACATTAAGGATTATAGAGATAGTATTAATAAGGATTTTAACATACCAAATGATGATGAAAGTTATTTAATTACTACTAGAAATGGAAATAGAGTAAATGAAAACTACATCAGATGGATAATAGATAATGCAAGTAAAAAAGCAGGAATTGAGAAGAAAATCAGTCCTCATTGGTTAAGACATACTTCTGCATCAATGAGTTTGAATAATAACTGTGATATTGTTAAGGTTACAGAAAATTTTGGGTGGAGTTCCCTAAAAGTAGCTAAAGGCTATTTGCATAACTTAGATAAATTAAAAGATTCTTCAGTAGATTATGTTGATATAGATTTATAATAATAAGATACCTACATTAAAAATATATTTTTAATGTAGGTATCTTATTATATCACTTCTTAAATAAAAGCCATTTACAAGTTTCAACCTCATATTTTAACTCAAATAGAGTCAGTGTATTATTAATTATAGATTGACAAGTGAATATTATCATTTTATTTCCTGCTAATTTTTCTAGCTTTCTATTTATTATTTTATCTACCTTTATGACTATATGATTTTGTTCTTCACCTTCTATTCTAAGTCTTAAAGGTTGTGGTATGCCTTTAGAGGTAAAGTAACATATGACTTCTATATTCTTATTAATAACCTTCATAATACTAACCTACAATATACTACTCATAACAGGATAATCCCCATCGTGAGTACCACCTGTTAGTGGTTTTATATCACTACCTATAAAACAACCTCTAACAATAGCATTACTATCATATTTAGTACGAATACTATCTATAACTTTATCTAGTTTTTTCATTTTTTCATTGTTTCTATGTATCATATTTAATTGGATTATATCATTATCACTAAACTCTGAAACTCTTACCCCAATATGCCTTATGTTTTCGCCTTTCCACATTTCATTAAAAAGTTTCTTTGCATATTCATAGATTATATTTGTAGAATCAGTTGGAGTAAATATTTTTTGTTGATGAGAATATTTCACAAATTCACTTGTTTTTATACTAACACTTATAAGACTTGTTATGTATTTAGCATCTCTAAGTCTCATTCCTACAGTTTCACAAAGACTTAACAATACCATAAGAGCCTCATTTTTATTATCTATATCAAATGAAGTAGTAGTAGAGTTACCTATACCCTTTATATCTAATCTATTACTTTTTCTGACTTCTGAATCTTCAATGCCATTTGCATATCTATAGATCATCTCTCCATGACTTTTAAGTTTATACCTTAATACTTCTAAATCAAAATTTGCTAAATCACCTATAGTTTCTATCCCTAGATTATGTAGTTTATTTAATGTCCTTCTTCCAACCATAAACAATTCACCTACATCTAAATGCCACATTTTAGTTTTTATATCTTTTTTAAATATAGTAGTTACACCATCAGGTTTTTTCATGTCACTTGCCATCTTTGCTAGAAGCTTATTCTCTGATATCCCAACACTTACAGTAAAACCTAACTCTTTCTTTATCCTTTCTTTTATAATATAAGCTAGTTTAATAGGATTACCCCAAATATTTTCTGTTCCTGTAACGTCTAAAAAGGACTCATCAACACTATATCTTTGTACTTTCGGTGTGTATTCTCTAAATATAGTATTCATAGCATCACTACACTTAACATATAAACTATAATTTGGTGGTACTACTACTAAGTCTTTACATTTTTCAAATGCAGAATAAAGAGTTTCCCCTGTTTTAACACCACGTTCTTTAGCAGGAATAGATTTTGCTAATATAATGCCACTTCTATTTTTGGGATCACCACCAACTACTGATGGAATATTTCTTAAGTCAATGGTAGCTCCATGTTGTATTCTCCATACTGATTCCCATGACAAATATGCAGAATTTACATCTATATGAAAAATAATTCTCTTCATTACTATTCCTCCAATAAATATAATATATTATTTCAATACATTATATCGAACAAACGTTCTTTTGTAAAGAGATATTTTAGTTTTATCACTTATATATACAAAAAAATAAATCTTTTAAATAAAGATTTATTTTAAATAATTTATAATTTTATTTTTAAATGTTTTTAATCTAGGATTTATAATCTTATCTATAATCCCTTTTAATTTGTATAAACTTCTATTAGACTTTGTTTTTTTATCTTTTTGTTTGTTCTTTTGATTTATAAATATAATTACTATAATTAGAAAAGTACTTAACCAAATTAATATAGTTGTCCTTAAAGGATGTTCATTGAAATATTTAAACTTACCATTAAAGGTTACGTGCCTTAATACATTATATACTATGCTTTGTATTCCAGAAAAACTTAGTAAAACAGATAATATAGTTGAAAATAATAAAATTGTATTTTTGTAAGAACGTTCTTTTACTTCTTCTTCATTTTTCATATCTAATGCTAAATTAGAGCTGATAACTTTACATTTATCAACTAACCTTTTAGCCCCACAAAGAGAATAACTTCTTGTATAAAGATCTTTGGGACTCCCATCGTACCTAAATAATATTTCTTCATCAAATTGTAGAAGAATAAAATCTAATTCCTTCATAAATCTTGATAATTTTTCATGAGATAAATCTTTCATTTTACTCATATCATTTAATAATTTTTTAGCATAAAATTTTCTGATTAAATTTATTTCATAAAATAATAATATTTCATGATATGATTCATAAATATAGTCTTTTTTATCTGCAAAGATTTCATCTTTATCTATTTCTTTTAGTTCTTTACCTATTTCTTTATAATTATCAATTATCCTTTTATGTAAAATATAATCATTAAATAAGTGAACGGAAAGACTATTATTAACAATGAATAACTGACTTTTATTATTAAATGCTGCTTTTTCAAATAACTTATTTTTTATTTGTTTTTTTACTTTAAAATCTAAAATATCTTTATCTGAGTTTGTAAGATACTGATAAACTTTTTCAATATTTTGTTCCAAAAATTTATCAATACCATTGCCTTGAGTATCTCCATTTAAAATCCCTATGATATTTGATGTTTGAGTAAAATCTTCTTCATCTTGAATTTTGACTTGAGACACCTGTTCAATTAAATCTTTATAATATTTTTTCACTTCTTTGATACCAAGGTCTTTATTCTTTGATGATTTTAAAATTTCATATTTAAAATAATCTTCGAGTTTATATTTTGAAAGCTTTTTATAGAATTTTAATTCATAAAAATCAACATGTGTATCATTATCATCTATTTTAGTTAGTTTTTTTTCATTGTGGCCTATCATTACTTCAAGTGTCAATATTCCTACGTCATATATGGTTAGTATAACTATAGGCTCAATTATTTCAGACTTTATTTTCCCTAAAAAAGGAATTAGAAAAAATCTTTGTCTCTTGCTACTTAAAAAGTTATCTCTTATTTCTCTTCTCTCTTGATTCTCTATGTATTGGCTTATATATTCTGCTCTATCAAATAACAAATTTTCTGTAACGTAAACTTCTTTTATTATTTGTTTTATGTTAGAATCTGAAATTTGAACTTCTCTATATAAAGAATAATAGTCATCTAATTCAAAATTTTTTTCTATACTCTCAATTCTTTTTTCTTCTCTTTCACTAAAATTGCTAATAGTAAGATATAAATTCAAATCTGATTCTCTAGGAATTTTCTTTGTATATATATAATTTTTGTATGATAAATATTTAGAATATGCATTGTTTATAGAACCTTTATCATTTTTAGTATCAATAAAATGAGTGTAGATACGAGAGTTTTTTATACTATCTTTTAATTTATCATACTTTCTAGAATCAAAAGTAAATACAGAGTAGTATGTTGTTATTCTATGTATTATTCTAACCCCTCCTAATTAGTTAAATATATTTAGCTCTTTACTACATATAATAAATGATTAATGATATTGTCGCAAGACTAATATATGGTGCTAATGCTATACTTGACTTTAATCCTTTTATTCTTAGTATAATAAGCACTATACCAATTACAGATGCAAATATAAAGCTTAACATTATAATGTATAATATAGGATATATTCCAAATATTAAACCTAATGGTGCTATAAGTTTTATATCGCCACCACCTATGCCCCCATTAGATATAATAGCCAAAATAAAAAATAATCCTCCTGCAGTAAAAAAAGCTAGTATTCCATTATAGAAATCTTTAGTTATAATAATATTAAACAATCCTATTATAGCAACTGATATATTTAACCTATTTAATATAATTTCATATTGAAAATCTAATAAAGTAATTACTATCAGAACTTCTATTAACAAACTATACAATAAAAAATTATATCCAAAGCTATACTTGTAAAATAAATAGCAGTTTATTAAACCCACTATAATAGCAAATATAATTTTTAATACTTGATTAAATTTATAACCTATATTAGAAATATATTTTTGCATTAGTAATTGAACTATTCCACTTATCAAAAATATAATTGTGTATTCTTTTATATTATCCATAAGTTCACTCCTTTCTACTTATATCTCTTTAACTTACTCAACTTCCTTTATCAAAATACTATCTTTACCATACTTTTTAACCAATTTTTCATATTCCTTCTTTGCTTTTTCTTCATCAGATTTAGGAAACCAGTTAATTTTCATTTCACCAAACATATCTTTTCTCCATATCTCATAGATCACTATATATCACCTTCTTTTTTTATTTTTATTTGTGACAATCATTTTATAAAGTTGATAACACTTTCTATTAGATGTGGATTAGTAAATGCTATTGCCACGCCAATAAAACTTACTACTACAAATTTTTCAGCTATATTATTCCTGCTGCTAAAATATATTGGCATTCTAATACACCTTTTTAGAGGGAATAATGGTAAGCCATACGTGGTAAAACTATCCATTAGATAATGTCCTATGTATATTCCTACTATAAAAGCTATTCTATAGTTATATGAAACATCTAACATATATAGAGGGAGTATAAGTATAAGCCCACCTATTATTGGATTATGAAATATAGTCCTATGGTATTCTCTTTTTTGAAATCCACCAAATAAGCTAAATTGATATACTACCTTACTAGATATGGCAGATAATGTTATTATTGCTCCTAAGTACTTACAAAGGGTATTAGGCACTAATAACATTATCAAACCTATTAATATTTTTAAATAATTCCTATACTTTACACCTACAGGAAATAGCAGTTTGTTTATTGTTGAATGTTCTTCATCTATATCCACTATTATACTTCCAATTGTAGTAATTCCTATAGTTGTGATTAAATCACTACCTATTATTCCAGACAAAACATATCCTGTAGTAGCACCTATAATTGCATGACTAGTTCCTTTCATTTTTATCTCCACCTTATCTAAACTATTTTTCATACTCTCAAATAATATATTCAATGTTTAAATTAACCTTAAATATATTATAACACAACGTTTATATTGTGTAAAACAAGATATGGTAATATCAATAATTTGAAATAAAATAGTTAGTAAAAAAACTACTCTAAAATTAATTAGAGTAGTTTTAATTTGTTCTATTTATCTTTGTATCTTTTATTGCATTACCTTTAATCTTTAAGATTTCACCATCCCATAATTCATGAGAATTGTAGTTATATATTATACTATCTTTATAAGCAGTTATATCAGTTGATATCATAGAGCCTTCAGAAGTGTTTACATCAGAATAGTATTCTCCTTCCCATGTGGTCCATACTCCATCATCTTCTACAATTTTCATTTTAATATTTCCATCTGGAATAGAATTAATATCCATTTCTGCTATAACTTCTTGCGGATCTCCTATTGCATCTATTCTAAATGTTACATAATAACCTGCTTTATAATAAACAAATAAATCGTCTTTAGGTATAGGATAAATATATCCATAATCTTGATGATTAACCATATCAGTAATTCTATAGTTTTTTAGATATATCTCATAATTATTATACTCTCCATAAACATTATATCTACTTATACCGACATTATCGGTTGCTATAACATGAAGGTAATATCCCTCTCCATGTGAAGGCTTATTTATATTATTCCCTCCACTATGAGTAGTAAAATCTGTAAAATCAGTTTGCTTTGAACTTGTTTTTAGCCATTTATACTGTATTTTTTTTACTCCACTTCTATTATCACTAGCATTTAACTGTATTTCATCAGTTGGGAGTAAAATCCCTTCTGTCTGGCTTATGTGAATATCTGGTTTTGTGTTATCTATTCTTAAATTCATTCCTGTACTACCATACCCTAAATGATTATCTGCATAGTCTATATAGTAGTACTGCATATCATAGTCTTTTTCATTGTCAGTAGAATTTTCTTTAGTTTTAATTGTCCATTCTACCTCTCGATAACCACTAGACTCATATGTTTCTATTGCACTATCAAAATCTATATATAGACTTGTTTTAAAATAGTCATTATGAGTTGATGTATTAGACCAATTATGTTTACTTCTAGCATCTACACCATCAGCATATAATCTAGCATAAGATATCCATATACCACTATCCTTATCGTAACCTCTCAGTTTATATTTAATAGTATCATTAGGCTGTACCCAATAGTCATTACTATTTTTATATCTATGACCTGTAATAGAGTGTGATATATGTTCAGGTAGAGATTGATCTATTTCGTAAGTACCACTAGTTACAATATTACTAAGACCTACATTATCAATAACCTCTGCTTGTATTTTCCAAGTACCTTCTGATTCTAAAGAAATATTTGAAGTAGTATCTCCTATTATCCATGAACTCCAACTACCATAATTATTACCATCATCACTAGATAGTCTATATCTCCATTTCTGTACACCACTTCTACTATCCGATGGATTAAATGATATAGTCTGATTACTGTTTGTCCAATTCAAACTAGTAGGTGAATATGTTCCACTAGGTTTAGTGTTATCTACTTTTATAATTTTATTAGTATTTTCCCACTTATTATTATTTGCATAATCATAAGTGTAATAATCTACATTATCTTTATATAAGTATTTAACATTAGAATCTATATCTTGTGACGTATTAACATTAACATCAAATTCATATTCTTTTGCAGCTCCATTACCATCAATTACTCTACCACTTGGAATTGAAAAATCAGATGAATCTTTTACATATTCTGAGTAATTCCCCTCCCAATAAGTGTAAGCTCTATTTTTATGATTATTTAATGATAAATATGTTAATTTAAGTCCAGAACGGTCATCTTGACCTTTTACCCTTATTTTCAATTTATCAGATTGCCTTACCCAATAATTATTTTCATCTATGTATCGAGCACCTATTATTTCATCTGATAAATGATATGGTCTACTACCATCTACTCTTAAATTCATTCCTGTATCAGTATATCCAACATTATTACCTGCATTGTCTCTGTAATAATATTGGGCATCGTAATCTTTTTCATAATTAGAAGAGTAGTTTTTAGGTTTTATTGTCCACTCAATTTCTTTATGACTTCCACTCTCATATGTTTCATTTGCAGAAACAAACTCTAAATAATTACTTTTCATAAAGTGATTATTATGAGTGGAAGAATTATTCCAATCATGTTGACTTCGAGAGTCTACTCCCGATGAAGTAAATCTACCATAGCTATATCTTATTCCACTTAGACTATCATAACCTCTCATTTTATACTTAACTGATTCATTTGGTCTTATCCAATAGTCATTACCTTTTCTATACCTCTCTCCTGTAATACTATGACTATAATGTTCTGGAGAAGTTTTATCAATATAGTAATGACCACTATATAAACCTTTTGAGTTTCCTGCATTATCATAAACTGCAACGTAAATTCTATTTTTCCCTTCAGTAGATAATGTTATATTTTTACTAGTATCACCATTTATATAGCTACTATAGTTACCCCATGAGCCATTTTTATATACTTTATATCTCCATCTATAAACTCCACTACCTCCACTATCACTAGGGTTGAAATTTACAGTAAGATTACTATTTCTCCAACTAGAACTATTCGGTGAAAAAGTACCACCAGGATCAGTTTTATCTATTTTATAGTAACCACTTGTTTTAGAAGTAGAATGTCCAGAATAATCCTTTGCAGTACCTGTTATTCTCCAAATCCCTTCAGAATAGAATGTAACTTTTGTTCCATTGTTACCTCTTTTATAACCAGAATTATATCCAGATTTATAGTATCTATAACTTACATTATCAACACCATAATCATCACTTGCTCTAATAGTTACTGTAACATCCTGATTAGTCCAACCTTTACTGTTAGGTGAATACCATAAGTTAGGAGGATTATTATCGGTGCTATCAGTAACAACAGATATATCCATTCTATCAGCCATAGATTTTTTTGAATTGCTACTCCAAGGTGCTGACCCTCTCATTCCAGTATATCCATTTGAGCCTTGTTTTTTATCGACTGAAGTTAAACGAGGAACAGCATTATTGAACTTAATTGCATTACTATCATAAACATATGGAGGAGATTTATATCTACCATCAGTAAGATATAAATTACCGCTTATTGTTCCATTTGACCTTAAATAACCTTGATCTCTACCATCTAATTTAAGAACAAATACAGCATCAAATCTTATATCACCTAGTCCAACAGTATTTAATTCTGATTGTGTTATTTTTCCTGTGTCTACAAACTCTTTTTTTAATGTACTCATTAAACTATTTGAACCAGATTTCCACTTTAACCTCTTTAAAGTATAGATATATTTACCACTTATTTCTTCTTTCTCTATAAAGCCTTTATGTCCAAAAGGTATTATAGTCCATAATACCTTTCCATTATCTAATCTAACTCTTACTTGATATCCTTCTGTTCCCCATCTATAATATGCACTACTATCCATTATTCCTCTTGATACAAATTTTATTTCATCAGTAGATTTTACATAATAGGCTTTATCAGTACCAAGATAAGAGTTTGCCCAACTATAAAAATTTGTTGGATCATTATCTGATGACGAGTAACCATAAGAAGTATTCATGTATTGATGAGGTGATATAGTGGTAATTAACATCATAATAATAAATGTAATTATTATCTTTCTAAATTTCAATTAGTCACCCCCTTTCTATATTGTAGAGGTAAATTTAACTATAACATCACTCATTATCGTGATGTTATAGTTAAATTTAATCCACTAACTGTATATTTTTTAGTGTTATTATTCCAATACACTTGTATATTAGAATAATCTTTGCAATAATATAATCCTTTACTTCTTAATTGTTTCAAGATACTTGAGCGATTAGTTTGTGATGTAACTAATTTAACAGCACTCACATCAATTATGCTATAATCTTGAATTTCATTATCTATAAACAAGTGTGACTCTTTCCATTTCATACTATATAAATTATTTCTAACTGTACTAGTACTCATAGATCCATTTGATAACTTACTTAGGTAACTATTGAATGTAGGCACTTTTTCTTTGTTTAGTGTTTGATATTTCCCTTTCCCTACTGCGTATTGACTTTTTAAATAACTTTCCATTTGATAATCTCTACCACTAGGCTTATTTAACCCTGCTACTTTTGTACCTACACTTATAATTTTGTTTGCTGGATTTTTTGTTATCTCACTACTTATTCTACTTCTACTCGTTTCTTTTCCATCCTTATATGTAACTTTATATGTAATTGTTCTTAGTCCATTTCTTCCACTTTGTTTAATTACTTCTTTTCCTTTTTCAAGCGTTGAATCATTTTGTCTTATAGTTTTATAATAAATAGTTTCTGTCTTCGTAATTCTTTTAGTGGTTGTCTTAGGTGTTGAGTCACTTTTATCGGAGCTTTTCTTACTACTGTTTGTACCTTTACCACCACTTACTTTATTATTGTCATTTTTGCTATTAGCCACTTTCTTTTTATCTTTTTTATTATCGTCTATTTTATTAGTTTTATCTTTACTATCTTTACTATCTTTACTATCTTTACTATCTTTATCAGAATTCTTTTTATCAAAGTTATCATCTTTTCCTTTGGCATCTTCATCTTTTTCAGACTCTGTCTCATTCTTCTCACTTGCTTTTTCTTTTCCTATTTCCTTTTCAATAGCACTATCTTCACTTTTTTTTGTAGTTTCATCTTTCTTTTTCTTTTCTCCACATCCTGTTAACATAAATATTAATGTTATAAGCATAATACTTATAATAATTACTTTTTTATTTTTCAAGTTTTTCACTCCCCTTATTTTTTCTATACTTATATTATAACACAATATAAGTGTTGTGTCGACACTAATATTGTGTTATTTATAAACATATTATATCATATTTTAAATAATTAAAAACCTCTAATACAAGCATAAGTGTATTAGAGGTTTGACTTTAATTGACTGGAAGATAATTTATAAATTTTTAAAGTTTTTTTTCGAAACATTCCTTTAACTTTAAATTCTAATATAGCTACTGTTGTTGGATTTTGAATTTCTATTGTTCTATTCAATGTTGGTGAATAATAATCACTTTCTGTATTGTTTATTATTTCAAACTCTACTATATTAGGTTTTTCATAAATTATATTCTTTCTGATAGGTTCTAAAGTATCTTTATCTAAATTTAAATTATTAGCCAATATAGTTATAAAATTTTCTTCTCCCTTTACAGGATCTATCAAAAAATTCCCTCTTGCTAATTCTTCACCTTCTAAAACTGCTAATGAACTAGCTTTCACAGAATTATTAACTGCATTCTTGACTTTTTTTTCTTTTAATTTTAAATTAGCAGAATCAAATATAAAAGCAGTTAATCCTGTAAATATTACAATGAAAATAATAAGCCATAGATAAGCATTTCCTTTTTTCCCAGATAACATTTTTTTGTTTATATTTGTAATCACCACTTCTCACTCATTCCACTAGCTTTTTCACCTATCCAAAATTTACTTTCTGGTACAGCCATATTTAGAAGATAAAACTTATGTGGTTTCTTATAAATAACCTTTAATTCAATTTCATCTCCTCTACTTACATATGTACTATCATAGGAATCTCCTGCATATGTAGGAGTTATTATTATTTCTAAGTCACTAGAATTAAATCCTTGACTTTCTAATTCATCAACTAATTCTTGTTGTAGCGAATTATCAAATTGTCCCTGTACTAATGCTCTATCTAGTTTCTTATATGCTACATTTTCCATATCGTTTCTTTTCATAAAGTAACTTGCTCCGAAAATTAAATAGAGGATAAAATAAGTTATAAATGTTGAAATTAGAATAAATCCTAGTAATGTATATCCTTTTTTATTTTTAATTGTATTTTTAATTCTTTTTTTAAATTCACCCATTTTATCCTCTCCTTATTTATGGTGCTACATCTAAATTTTCTATAGTTGTACTTGCTTCTGTTCCTTTTTGTGTAATAGTATCTGCTAATGGTGGTAGTACGTTATAGCCAATTATTGCGACTACTGCCAAAATCATTAAAAATACTACATATCCATTACCTCTTTTTTCTTTCAATACCTTTTTTAACATTATTTTAATCTCCTTTTTATTAAGGTGTTACTTTTTTACCTTCTATTGCATCCATTGTATCTCCGACATTAGTATTTGCAGATTCTCCTTCTGCAGTAATTTTATCCATTGTAGGAGGCATTACTAAATAGCCAATTATTGCGACTACCGCTAAAATTATTAAAAATGCTACAAATCCATTACCCCTTTTTTCTTTCAATACCTTTTTTAACTTATCAACTAAATACTCTTTCATTTTACCAACTCCTTTTTTATTTTTTTATTTATTTATAACAATTAAAAATAAACTTATTTAACTTCTTGAATTAATGTATCATCAGAATTGTAGTAATCTGTTTCAATCATTTTTTTTCCTCTATTATCTAAAGCGTTTTTTACTGTTGGCAATAAATTATAACCAATAACTGCTATCACAGCTATTATTAAAATTAAGCATATTAATCCATTTGCTTTTTTACTTTTTAAAATGGAACTGAATCTATTGCTTGAAATGTTGAAATTAACCAAGGATAACCACCTACCAATACAAATGCCATAAGAGGTATGACTAATAATATAAACATAAATATAGTTTTTTTAGCATCTCTTTTTTTCCTTGCAATTTTAGTTAATTGCTTTCCATATTTTCTATTATTTTTTATATATCTCAAACTTGTTGACCTACTACTTGTTAACATCTGTTCAAGAGAAATTACAATACTTCTAAAGTCATCATTTGCAGTTCTTTCTCTTAAATCAATTAATGCCTTCTTAGGATTTTCACTAAAGTTTGTTGCAGCTCTTTCCAAATCACTTTTAAAGTGATTTGATCTGTTCATAAGACCTATTAATATTTGTTTTACAGGTTTTCCACCTCTAATCATCATAATAGTATATGTTTGTAACATTACTATTTCATTTTGTCCTAATGTTTTCCTGTAAACTACATACAGTCTTAATACGATTGAAGGTAGAAAATAAGATAATAAACACACTATAATAATAAATTCCCAACTGATTGCAAAATTTACTTTACTTAAGTTTTCCTCTCCAATTTTTTTTGCTATTTCTTGTAACCTATTATTATTTATAATATTATTAATTTCAGTAGTAATCTTAATTAAAATCATAAATAGTATTGTTACAATTGGTGACATTATAGAAATTATTTCTAACATCCCAGTTGTTATATTAAGTCCAGATGCTTTAACTAATTTACTTTTCCTTTTATAGCTTTTACTATTTTCTTTGCTTAAAGCCCATTTCATTTTTTTATTTTTTGCTAAATTTCTAATCTTGTTACCTATTGGTGAATCTCTAACCCTCTTTCTTTTTCTTTGAGGAATCAATTCAATTATTAGTAATAAAATTGAAATAGAGATTAGAACAGAATATATATTTATATCTAATTCCATATTTATATTAATCCCCCCTCTTTTAAATCTTTTCTATCAATGTACTTGTGAAAATTCCTATTGCTACAGATATTACCCACATAGTTATTATTCCATTTCCTGCAGTAGTATATAAATATAGGAACTTAGCTATATCATTTATAAATATGTTAAATAAGAATACTCCTAATGTAGACAAAGTAAGTATTAAAAATGTTAACTTAGTAGAGGTTAACTCTGATTTACTTTCTTCCATATCATGAATATCATCATTAATTAAGTCATTTAAGAACAGTAATTCATCAGATATATCTCCAGAGCCTTCATAACTCATTACCAATAATTCTGCAAAAGCATATGCCCAAACATACTTTAAACTATCTGCAAATTCTCTAAAATATTTTTTATATTCATACTCACTTGATAATCTTCTTGCTAATCTTTCAAATACATAACTAATTTCATTAGGCATATCAATATAACATTCATTTAAAGTTGCTTTGATATTTTTATTAGTTAAATATATATCAGTAAATTTTTGTACTGCTATAGGAAATTGTCTATGTATTTTTTTTAATCTCAGATTAAGATATAAATTAAATGAATAATGAATAAAAAATATAAAAACCATACCTATTATTAATATAGATAACCACATATTCATTATTGTAAATAAAAATATAACTAATATAAGTGTTGCTAAAAATGAAATGGTAATAAAACCTTCGGCGATAATATTTACTTGGTCTCTTTTCATGTCACTAATAACTGATATTTTCATTGCATATTTTGATCTAAGATTATAAATATACTCATTTTTCTTGAATAATTTATCTGTTATAAAAGATATTCTTCTAAAATTAATTGTAAATTTCTTTTTTCTTGCTACTCTTAATTTTCTTTTTCTATGTCCCATTAATTCAATTATAAAAAGAATTATTGGGATAGATAGTGGTATTACATATAACATTTTATAACTCCCTTCTATTCATATTTAGCAGGGAAAACTTCGTTTATTTTACTTCTCTTAACACCATAATGATTTAATTTATCTTTTAATTTCTGTGATATAGTATTTTTCATTACATGTTGTCCTTGACTTTCTGGATTTTCTTCATCTATTTCAAATTCAAATAGTGGAACTGCATCATATTTCATATTTTGACTATCAACTACTATTTCATAAATTCCTGCACAAACTCTTCGTTTATTAGGCAATTTTCTAAATTGTATAACTATATCTAATGCTCTAGCAATTCTATATTTAACTTCCTGTAAACTTACGAGTTTACCACTCTCTAGCACCATATCTGCCATATCATCAATGGCTTCTAAAGGACCTATACTATGTGCTGTTCCAATACTACCACTATGTCCTCTAGTCATTGCTTTAATTAATTCATTTACCTCATAACTTCTTGTTTCTCCCACTAATATTACATCTACACTTTTTCTTAGCATTGTTGCAAAGAGTTCTCTTAATGGATAATTTTCTTGTTCTTCAAATTGCACCCAATGTCTATTTGGATATAATTTTTCTAAATGTAACTCAAATGTAGTCTCCAAAGTTCCTACAGTTAAATCTTTTTTCATAAATCCAAGCAACCATTTAGTTGCAGTTGTTTTTCCAGAACTCATTTCTCCTATAATCATTGTATTTGCTCTACCTTTAATTAAAGTATCTAAGACTTGTACCATTTCTTGTGTCACTGTTTCATTTTTAACCATATTTTCAGTAGTAGGTACAAAACTTTCAAATTTTCTTATATTTAAGTAAGGCATTTTTGCTACTGGAGGAATTTCTGCAGTAACTCTACTTCCATCAAGTCTTTTTGTTTCTACTTTACAATTCCCTTCACTTAAATCTTGTTTTTTATCAAATTCTAAACATCTTCTCATTATAGTTATAACTTCTTCATAATTATTAAATTTTTCTGGTACTTCTTCATCAATACCTTTTCTTTCTATAAGGATTTTTGTTCCATGTACTTTTATTTCATCTACATCATCTACATCATATTTATCTAAATGACCAAGTCCCCAATTTTTAGAATATATTTTATCGGTTAATTCTTTTAGAAAATTAACATCATTAAATCCTTCCTCTGTTAATTCTCTCCAAATATGTTGTTTTACGTATTCTTTAGCTTTTTTATCTCCTGCTGAACAATTTATTAACATTTGAGTATGTTTCTTTCGCATTTCTCTATTACTGTGTTGTAGAGTTATTCTTTCTTTAACTCTATTATTTAGCATAGCAAAATTTTCCTCTGTTAAGCTTTTCTTAAACATATTTACACCCCCTTAACTACTTAAAATAGATTTTAATTTTTTACCTACAAGTTGTACTTTATTATAATCTGGCTCTTTGCCTGTAATTTGAATTAATAACTTATCTAGTATTTTACTTGTATTATTATTTATTTTTTTATTATAGCCATTTAGAAAATCAATAATTTTATTATCAAAATATATCTTATATATTTTTTTACTTCCTATATCTTTCTTTACTTCTTTTATGTCTAAATTAGCATCTTCACTTAATCTGTTATAAATAAAAAAGCTTTTCTCCATTATTTCATTTATTTTCTTCTTATTATCATTATCTAAAGATTTGTATTGTTTTAGATAATTAGCGTAATCATATTTATTTTGGTGAGATATAAATAACCCATGATCAATATAATTACTTAAATTTAAGACTTCTTCATGGTGTATACCTGCTTTGTTATCTACAACTATATAGTCATAATCATCTCTAACTATTTCAATTAACTTTATTAACTCATCAGAGGATAAAGTATTATTTACTTTCATTTTACTTCCACAAAGAATATCTAAGTTATTTTCTATATTAGTAATAATAGATTTTGTTGTAGACTTATCTAAATTATCTCCTCTAAAAAAAGGCTTTAAGTCGTCTATATTGTATTGTGGCTCTATCATTAGATAATTTTCTAAATCATTAAACTTATAATTATTATCTATTACTAGCACCTTACCATCATATGTTAATTCTAGTGATAATAAAGCAGCTATAGTTGACCTTCCTACACCATTTCTTAAACTTAAAACAGAAATAACTTTACTCATTACTTTCAACCTCCTTGTTTTTCTTATCTTCTTCAGTAACTTTTTCAATAGCATTTTCATCAGTGTTATCATTTTCATTAATCAATATTTCACTTGCTTTTTCTGTTATATTTTTATCAGCTTCTTCTGAACTTAGTCTTTTTTCAAGTATTTTATATTCTAAATTTTCACCATAAACGCTAATTTTAGAAATGTAACTTCCTTCTACTAAACTTAAATACTCTTTTATTTCTTCTTCACTTAATAAAACAGTAAGGTAAATTGCAACTCCATTTTCCTCACCAGTTGTTTTATCCCTATCACTACTATTCGTATAGTTTTCTGTCTTAGATTCATACACCTTTAATTTTTCAAATAATTTTTCCACTTCTACACTATTTTTATCAGCTAATCCCTCTTTAGTAGGCTTTAGCCAAATATCTATGTAATCTCCTTCCTGAATATCTAATGCTTTATCTTCATCCATTACTGTTATCATAAATTTGTTCTTGTCTAAATCTATATCGTTCATATAAGGCTCATTTTCTATTAATCTATCCCTATGAACTATCTCATTTCTATAAAGTGGAGTAATTGTTCTTCTTCCAATTATAAGGTCAATATCTCCTGTTACACCCTCAAACATTTTTTGCTTGTTAACATCTCCTCTAAATCTTTCTTCTACTTTAACCATATCTTTTTCTATAATAGTATTTTCTGGTATATCTTCCACCGCTACAACAACGCTTTCTTTTTCAATATCTACTCTTTCATATGTTTTCATTTCTTGAAAGTAGTAAATAATTCCAACTATTATTATTATAAATATAGCTACAACTACCTTGATACTAGGTTTTTTCATTGAAAATCCTCCTATATGCAAATTAAAACACATCCGTTTTTGTTTTAATTTAAAATTATAATATAATATTAACACAATAGATATGTTTTGTAAATCAAAAATAAAAAATTAATATAATTTGTTATTTTACAAATGGAATTAACTTTTTTATGTTGAATTTCTTCTTACTTTCGCTTATATGATGAATCTCATTACAAATAACTTTTATCTGTTCTACAATTTTAGAATCTATTTTTACTTCGTTATCCATGATTAGATAGCTGTTCAATAATTTAATATAATTATCAACTTCAAAATCCACTTTAAATATATTCGCATTTATAGATAGTTTGTTGTTACTATCATCATTTTCTAAATCTAATATTGGATCAGTTAATGTTGCTAGAATATCTTTCTCATTAACTTTACTGTTTATATATTTGTTTACAATTAATTTGATTTTCTTTTCATTTACTCCACTTTTAACTAGGGTTTTTATATAATCTTTTGTTTCTATCATATTTATTACATTTAAATCATTAACTACATATAAGTCTGAAACTCCATATTTTAACCATTGATAGTTACTTTTAAAGTTTAAATCTATCAGTATAACATCATTATCATATCTTATAGTCTCAATTGCATTATAAAAGTCAAATTTATACTGCTCTTTTTTACTATTTCCTACCATAGTATATAAATTATAATTTTCATCAATTTTTATACTATGGTTTTCTCCTTCTTCTAAAAATCTTAATGAGTTCTTTTGATAGTCAGTTATACTTTCATCTCCCCAACACTTTATATAAAATAAAGTTTGATTATTAGTTATATCTAATACAGATACCTTTTTTCCTTCTTTAGCTAATGTCTTAGCGATTAAATCTATTATAGTAGTTGTTCCTACTTTTCTATTTCCTACAAATCCCACTATCTTTTTATAGTCTTTTGGCAAATCACGTATATATTCTTTTTCTATTTTAGTTATTGTTTTTGTAACTGTATTAGTCTTAACTTTGTTTTTTTCACCATCTTTAGTTGAAAAGAAAGTTTTTATATTTCTATTTGTATTACTTTTTTTATTTTCATCATCTTCTTTTTCATATTCACCATTCAGAATTTTGTATCTTTTATAGTGCATATGGAAATATTCATTGTCACTATTAAGTAACTTCTCCATTATTTCTTTAGGTAACTTAGTAAGTAAATATAAATTTTGCTGATCATTATATTGGTCTTGTATTTCAACATAGGAATTTAAAAACACTTCTTCTGAAGTATTTAAATCATTAGTTAAATTAATTATTATAGTTTGTAGTTCTCTATCCTTTACTATATTAGCATTCTCACTATCTAAGATTTCAACTTCTGTTATATCCATATATATCTTTGCATCTTTTTTACTTCTGTTTTTTTCAATTAATTCAACTATATTTCTAAGCGTTAAATCACTTTTATACAAAACATTATAAATACCTAAATTAAACACATATTTAATATAATCATCATTCTTATGTGCATCATTAACTATGTATATTATCTTTAAGTCCTTATAAACATCTGTTAACTCATCTAAATCACTTTTTGGAATACTATTATCCTCTAAATCTTCTTTAAGAATCAATATATTGTATTCATTTTTAAGTTCTTCCCATATACCACCAAAGTAGTATTCACTTTTATATTCAAATGTTTTTTCTGTCATTTCATAATATGCTTTTTTTATTTGTTCTTCTATATCATTATTCGCAGATTGATTTAATCCAAATAATATCTTCATTTAATAACACCTCTATATTATAAAATTAATTGCTACTGGTAGAGTTTGTAAAACAATAAATGTAATTATAGCAGTTTTCTTAAAATATGCACCTGTAGTTTTTCTGGGTACATCAGCATTTCCTTGATCTCCTAACAACTCATTTACAAATCCATATAAATATAATATAAGACATAAAGCTAAACTATTAGCCTGTAAAAAACTAATGAAAGATATAAGACTATTAGCCATTTTATCAGCAGTCAATATCTCATGCATAGGATTATTTTGAAAATATAATATTACTATAGGTATGTTCATTACTACTATAAATAAAATAGTAATAAAGAATGACATTAATATGTATTTTCGTCTTTTCTGTAAACTCTTTGCCCCTAAAAAGTTTATCATTATAACATTTGTTACAATAATGAACATATATACGAATACTGAATACTTCCTCATCCCTAATGCAATTTTCAAAAAGATTATAGTTAAGTTTCTTTTTATATCTGCAAAAGTAGTTTTTTTAGTTTCTTTTGAATTTGCTATCATATTATCTACTGTACTTTCAACTTCTTCTTCCTTACTTAACCCTGTATCATTTAACTTTTCTTTCAATAATTTATTTTGTTCATCTAATTTATTTTTTACACCTTTATCTTGCTCTGCATATACACTACTCGATAAAAGTATAATTACAAACATAATCATAAAAATTTTAAATAATTTATTATAATATTTCCTCATAATATTCTACCTTCCATAAACCATTATAGAGTCTATATTTATGTATTCTAATGGAGCTTGTATTAATTTACCTTTTTCATATTTAATAATTAGCATATCCGAATACCCTTTACAGCTACTCTCTCTAGCCCCTAAAAATATCCCTGATACAAATCCATATTTTTCAGAATTAAAACTTATTCTATCCCCTCTATTTAAAGTTATTCGTTCATCAATAGTAATAGATTCTTTTTCTAATTCCATTAATTCTGCTAATTTTTTATTAGTAACTTTTTCATTTGTAACTTCAATACTTTCATTATTTTCTTCTGATAATTTCTTTAATTCTTGCTTTTGTATAATCTTGTATTTATATTTCTTATAGTTCTTTATTATTATTTGATTTGTTATATATATTGCAGTAGTTATTCCTAAAGCTATAAAAATTACATTCGTTCCCATAAGAGTCCCCCTCGTTTATTTGTTTGTATATATATACATTTTACCACATTTAATAACATCTAACAATCGGTATATATTTTGTTTCTAATCTATATAGTTTATATTCTATTTTTAAGAAAGTTTAATTCTATTTTTTTACCATCTTTATTTTCTAACCAAATATTATCTATATCATTTTCTGTTTGAAACTTTATTAAATATTCTTCTTTTTCATCAGGATTAATCATATAATCCATGTCATAATACTCTATATTTTTATTTAGTAGCTTATGGCCAATTTTTCTACCCTCATATAATGAGTAGATACCTTCTTTTGTATTATTTATTATTAAACTTTCATCTTTATTGTTCATAATTTCTACTAGATAGGCAACTTTACCATCTACTTTATATTTTCTTTTAATCAGAAGTTCTATATTTTCATTTTCAACACTAGTATTCATTTCTGAAATATTCGTAATAATTTCATTTGCAAGAGTTATATTATTGTCTTTTCTAAATATAGTTAAGTTCTTATTTATAAAACCTTGCTTAGTTATTATATAATAATTAAATGAAATATCTCTATCTATACCATAAGTAGCTAAGTCACCCATTAAATACTTTTCTATCTTTCTTTTTGAGTACTCCAATTTAAATTCTTCTAGCGTATAATTAAAGTCTTCTCTATATTTTTCATCTAACATACTATAAGCCTTCTTATATTCTTTTCTATTTATGTAACTGTGAAATTCATTTAATATATAAGAAGATACTTTAACTACCCTTTCTTCTTCACTCTGTCCAAATAACTCCTCTGCTATTTTACTATCAACATCATTTTCTATTTCTTTGTTTTTATTTGTATATACTTTTTTTAGTTTTTCTTCTTCGTTTGCAATCTCTTTTATTCTTTTATTTTCTTTTTCTATACCAAATATAACTAATAAAAGTATTAAACTACAACATAATATTCCTGAAAGTATATATATGTATTTTTTTGAAGTCACATTTTCACCCTTTCTTTATTCTATAAAAATCAGATAGTATTTTTTATTTTTTACTTCTTCTACTATTATCTTTAATTCCATTTTAACCTTTTCTTCCTTAGATTTTACATATAGGTCAGTAACTATTATATTATCTGTTATTCTATTCCCATCTACTTCAATGGTTGCATTAATGACCTTATCAATAGGTGTCAACTTATTATAGAACTGTTCAAATTCGCTAAGTGATTTTATACCAAATATGTCAAATAAAATTCCTTCATTTTGCCTATAATAATTTTCTTTATTAATCTTATCTTTAGAGAAATCTTCCTTAATAGTATTTATCAAATCTATAGACATATTTAACTTCTTACTTACTTTATCAATATCATTGGAGTCTATTATAAAGTCCTTATTTAATTCACCTATTGTCTCATCATCAATTGCTTTAATTGGACTATTTACTTTTTTTATTTCTTCTTCTATCATGTCAATCTTTTTCATTTTATGTGGATATATAGTTTTATCTTTATATATAAATACTTCTATTTCAGTAGTATAAGAATGATCCATATCCTCTAAATTTATCAATAGAATTGTATTGTGATAATAGTTTTTATTTTCTTCAATATTAAGTATTGAATATGTTAACTCATATCCATCTGTAACACTAAATTCTTCTTTCATTTTTTCTATACTATATTTTTCACTTTTCTTTTTTTGGCTTATCATATCAAATGCTTTATTAAATTCCTTATTATTTAATTTTGTAAGAAATTCATAGAAAATTGCAGCATTAAAATCTTCTATTTCCTTCGGTATTTCTTTTTTATTAATATCTGTTGCTTTATTTGTAGTAGATATAGTCTTTTCTTCTTTACTAACTTTTTTATTATCTCTTATATCCGTTATAATTATATCTATAATTACTAATAAGAATATTATTAATAATACTGTTGATACGATTTTTTTCTTATTCATATTTAACTCCTTTATCGTATATATGGTAATGGATTAACTGGTTGTCCATTAATCCTTATCTCAAAATGAAGATGTGGACCAGTTGAGTTACCTGTAGTTCCACCTCTAGCAATAACTTGTCCCTGTTTAACTCTCTCTCCAACCTTAACAAGTAATTTACTATTATGAGCATATCTAGTAGTATATTTTCCATCATGTTTTAGATATATTACTAAACCATATCCTCCACCCCATCCTGATCTTGTAACAATTCCATCTTTAGCTGCTATTACTCTTTCTCCAACACGTTTTCCTGCATATGCTAAATCAACTCCGGTATGCAATCTTTGTGTTCCATATATAGGATGAGTCCTATATCCAAATGGAGAAGTTACTTTATTATAATCTGGGACAGGGAACATAAAACCTTTGCCTGAAGGATTCCCCTCAACAATTTCTCCACTTCCCCCTCCAATTACACTACCATTACCAGAGCCAGTAGATTGCTCAAAGTTTATATTTTTAAATTCTTCTATATCTGCTATTTCCATAGCTTTACTTAATTCGGTTACTATGCCACTAGAATTAGGTAAATTATTTATAATCTCCCTTAATAAGATAATATCAGTAGTAGCAAGTTTATTATCATCAAATGTACTCTTTATTCTTTCGAAATTTGGCTCTTCCAAAACTTCTGCTACTTTATCTTCAATAATTATTTCTTTAGTTTCTGTCCATTTTTTTAATTTTACTTCTTTTATTTCTCCTTCTACCCACTTCTTTTCATCTGGTAAGTCTACAGTTTTATAATATCCTTTTTCTTTTACGACAGTTACTGTTTTAGTTTCATATACAGGGTCTATCCATATTCGTTGCCATATACCAAATTCATTTGGAGCAAATATCCAATAACCATCTTTAACTTTAATCCTTCTTGTTTCTTTTCCGTATACAGGTTCAACATATACTTTTTCCGTACCACCTTTAACAGTTTCCCAATATCCTTCCTCTTGATATGTTCCTGTTTTAGTTTGTACTTTTGATTTTTTCCAATCTGTTTCATTTGTTTTTACATCATAATTGTAAGTAAAATTATAATTAGTAAATACCCCTTTAACATATTCTAAATGTGCTAATGGCATTTTTTCTGTTATTTTTTCTTTAGTTACTTTGAGTTCTACCTCACCTTTATCATTTAAAACTTCTTCATAATGTTTAATAGTAGTAATTGTATCTTTTGTATTTTTATTTGTTAAAAAACTAAACTTAGGTTTCAAATTTGATTCAATATCAGCTAAATATTTTTCATTCTTACCTTCCCATACATTATGATTTGGGTTTACAATTTCTAATCCTGCTATTAGTTTCCAATCAAGCTTGTATGGCTCAACAATGTCTTCTACATCAAGAGTTATCTTTTCTTTTTTAACATCCCTATTTCCATTTTTCTCAGTAATAATTGTTTTTGTTGCAGGAACATTCTTGGGAGTTGACCTAATCTCTATATCTGCATAATCTGGAATTAACTCTGGATTTAATGGTGATCCTCTATCCTGTAATGATTTAAGCTCATCTTCTGATAAGTTTTCTGCCCATATTTTAAAATTCTCTGTCTCTGTATTTTCACTGACACCACTTTGTTTGCTATCATTAAAGGCGTCACTTACCATAGTTGCCCCTCTTGTTATTGCTATAAAAGCTATACTTATAAGTATAATTGTTCCTAAAGAGGGTACTACAATACTTCCTAACCATAACTTTAACTTTTTCATAGCTAGACTTTTAGCCTTTCTTTTAGCCATTTCTACAACTATATTTTTATTTTCTTGCTCTTGCATTTGATGCCCCCCTTATCAAAAAGGAAAAAACTCTAGGTTTTGATATAGAGTTTTTTCGTTCTTAATTATTGTGAATCACTAACTGAATTTAATCTATTATAAGTGTTTGATAGATTGTTTATTGTTTGCTCATATTGTTGTTGTTGTCTTATGTTTTCTTCTATTTTAGTTTGTATTTCTCTTCTAATGTTTTCTTCATTATTTTGTCTTGGTATAGGTGCTGATTGATTTTTCATGTTTGATACATGTGATAAATGATAATCTTCAGCAGTCATTTTATGTGAACTCTTTATCATCATATTATTTAATCCATCTACCTGTACATTATAAACTTGACCATGCATTTCTTTTTGTATTTCTGTTTGTGGTATTGGTTGTGAGCCTATAAATTCTTGTGTTTCTCTATTGTAAAAATTATAATCTCCTGTATTTGAAGATTCTGTATCTACTGTTACCATTATTTGTGAATTAGGCTCAATATTTTCTTTTATTTCTGGACTTATAGCTTTATTAAAAGGTTTCATACTTGTAGGTGCAGGACTATGGAAACCTGTTCCCTCTATAGCATATTTCATTTGGTCTTGTAATACCTGTCCATTATCATATTTTATAGGAGATATTTCCATTTCTCCTTGACTTAATTTTGGATTACCCATAGTACTTGTTGCAACAACTTCACTACTCCCATTACTTCCACGTTTGAAATACGTTGTACCATTATTGCTTGTTAAAGAATAGCCTACTCCTTCCATTAGCTTAGATTCTACTCTATTATCTTCTGGTAAATTTATTTCTTCTATGTTTCTTTCATCCAAAACCAATCCATCTTCCAATGATTTGTTTTGCATAGATTGAACATCTCTAATTGGGTCAAAATAACTTGTTCTACCTTCTACAATACTTTTATCTTGGTCAGAATAGGTCATTGTATTAACGCCTAAGTTATTTCTAAGTTGATTTAATTCTTGTAATTCTGCTCCTTTTAAACCTGTTCCATTTCCATTATCATTAAACTCAACTTGTCTTGTATAAGGTTGTCTAGCAGTTGGGTCTCCGTTTCCAGTTCTTAATATTTTCTTACTGCCATCTTCATTTCTTCCATATAATACACTTTGATTTTTATCTACGTATAGCTCTGCACTCTGTAAGTTTTCTATCTCTTCATTTGAACTTTCATAAGGAGTATATTCAGCATATTTTTTATCAGCTAGATTATTTAGTCCAAATGCTCTGTATAAATTTTGTTGCCTTAATGCCTTTTTTTCATCTTCTTTAAATTGAGTACCTTGTAACACAGGAGAAGTCAATCCAAGTTTTTCATCTTGTTGTTTTTCAGACATACCTTCAAATTCTCTATCTTCCTTATAAGCTGCAACACCATTTGATACATTATGATATCCTTTACCTATACCACTACCTAAACTTGAGCCAATAGCAGTTGCTCCTGCACCAACCATTAAACCTTCTTGTACTCCAAACACTGATGCCCCTGCACCCATACTTAGACCTGCAGTAGAGCCTAAAGCTAAACTTGATACTCCTTGTCTATGTTGTTTCTTACCTTGATCTAACATATCATCAATTTTACCTTGTGTTACAATTTCTCCACGTTTATTTACAGCTTCTAGCATACCAGTTTTTTGATTCAATACACCTTTTTTGTTTAATAATTGCTGATTAGATTGAGCCTGTGATATCATACTGTTTCCTTCTCTAAGGTTAGTAGCACCATCTTTAATCCCTTTATAGCCCATTTGTCCTATCCTCATAGCACCATACATAGCACCTAAACCTGCAAATGATTTAGCACCTCCGATACTACCTTCAAGTCTCAACATCTTTTTAACTGTTGCAGTAAAAGGTATAACAAGACCAAATGAAATCATTATGAATAAAGCATCACTTAGCGGTACACTTTCTGCAACTGAGCCTACAATCGTCTTAGGTGCGACATTAACTGTTATTGCCATTACTGTTATCATCACAAAAGCATGAATAGCTTGTGTGAATATATTCGAACACATTTCTTTCCACCAAGATATTAAAGCTCCTTTTTCTAATGGATATGTAACTGCAATTATTGGAAATAACACAAATAAATAAGCAATAGCTATATCCCTTATAAAGTAATAAATAAGCATCCATATGTTTAAAAATACTGTCATAGCATATATAACAGATAGAGCAAATGTAGTTTTTTCGAATGCCAATGCTCTCATGAAACCAACTAATAAACCACCACTAAACTCTAAATCAGATCCTGTTATTTCTTGTAATAACATAAATAATCCTTTTACAAAAGCATTATTAAAAATAATTACCCAATCTAATAATTGTGGCATTGAAATAAGCCAAAACCAAGTTACAAATATTCTAGTTGCTTTATCTTTTAGGTGAGCTTTTCTTTGAGGACTATCTCCTGCTTTGTTTATTGCAACAGCCAGCCATAATAACATTGGAATAAAGAAAGCAGTAGCAATACTTTGTATCCATAGAAACAATTGCATTAAAACTTTCGCAATCTTAGGATTCAATCCTCCTCTAAGAATTAAATTTTCTCCGCCTTGGTTATAAACTATCTCATCTATAGTATTTACATCACTTACAGGATAAAATATAAAGTAAAATATATCTGTAAATGACCTAACAACTTCTGCAAATGCTATGTCAACTGCACCAACAGCTAAATCTTTCAATCCTCCACCTATAACACTAGTGAAATCTTTAATTCCATCCCCTACACTTTCAAAAAAACCTTTATCTTCATCGTCATCATTAGCTGCAATAACTGGTGAAAAAGAATTAAAGATAATGAAAAATATTATTAAAAAAGATATTATTCTTTTTCTATTATAAAAATTCATTATGCACCAACTCCTGTAGGTTTCTTTTTATTTTGATTTGTTTCTACAAAGTTAATCTCGAACTCTGGAATTTCAATATTTAATTTAACACTACTTTTTCCCGTTATAAATAAACCCTGTCCTACGCCACATGTACCTAAAAATTCTACTTCTCCTTGAGTCAATTTAAAAATATCTCCTATATTGTCAACACTTGTGGTATCTGGAGGCAAAAATAATTTAGTATCTGAGTTCCTGATAATTGGACTTGTTTCTTTTCCATAGAACTCATCAAATTGTTGTGATATAACTGTAAAGCTTGTATTTTTCTTTCTCGCTCTTCTAAAGCCTGTAATAAGGAAATCTAATGCATCTGGAAAATTTATCATTCTCCATGCTTCATCAATACCAACTCTAATTTTATGTCCTGAATTGTTTCTTTTAATCATATGTTCCCAAATGTAATCTGTTATTAAATGTTGTGCAATTGGTAGTTCTGTTTTTTCATTTAATCCACTAACATCAAAATTTATGAAAGGTATATCATAACTTAATTCCACTGTACTTTGACCATCAAAGGCAATAAAACTACCTTTCTTAATTCGGCAGAAATCCTGTAAAACCATAAGAAGATAATCATAGGCTGGTTTATAGGTAACTGTTTTATTTAGCTTAGCAAGTTTTTCTAACTGTAAATAGAAAGATGATAGTGTAGGCATTGTTTTTTTTGTTTTTCCTCCTACTATCCTTCCATTAACAACTTTTTGTTGCTTTATTTCATATAAACTTTCTGGGTCTGATGTGATTTCTAACCTCTCATATTCTGCTCTTACAGTATTCTTAATAATCATTCTTGTAATATCATTAAAATATTCTTTATTATCCATTTGCCCTTTTGCCATTGTCATTATCATAGCACTTACACTATTAATCTTTTCTGAAATAAGTAGTGTTTCATAATACTTTCCTGTTTTTTTATTTTTAACTATGTCAATTGTAATATCAAAAGGATTAAGTATTGTATCTGTATCAGGAGCTATTTTTATTATCTGACCTCCTAAAATTTCACAAATATCGTTGTACTCTGGCTCTATATCTATAAAAATATTTTGTATTTTATCTAATGTGTTACTTCTAGCAGATAACATTTTAATAAATGTAGATTTACCTCCACCAGATTTAGCGAAGATAACCATATTATAGTTTGCTAATGATTCATTGAAATTGTTCCAAAAAATTGGAAGGCCATTATCCATATTAAAACCTAAAGGAACTCCACCTTCGTGATTTATATTGCTACTTGTAAAAGGATATACACAAGCTAATGATCTCTTATCAAAAGTATGCCATTCTTTTACTCTATTGTTCATAATAGGCTTATTACTTCTAAAAGTATCTTCCTGTATATATGTAGCACTTTTTATACCTACATCAGATTGCCCCATTGTTTCTTTTAGTTGGTCAGAAGAATTATTTAAGTCTCTTAAATCCTCTTCATAGAGAGTAGAAATAATAGAAGCTTCATATAATTTATTAGTACCATCTCTTATTTCTGTTCTAAGTCTTTGTGCCTCTCTTGCCTTACTAGCCATATCATCACTTCTATTATTTCCTTCAGCAGTTAACAACTCTGCTTCAAGATTTGTTCTTGTCTTTGATAAATCAGATTTAGCTGTTTCGGAATCAATAGGATTAATATAAATAGAAGTATCAATATTTCCAAAGTTATATAATTGATGTAAAAACGATGCGAAATTTACTGTATTAGGAAGTAATCCCACATACATATTTTTAGCATAGTATTTATCACCAATAGTTCCATAAAAAGGACTTTCGCTGAAATTAATACTATCTGGTGCTATTAGATCTTTCAATTTCTTTCTGTTTTTATCAAATATAGTCTCTTTTGTATCACTATCTATTTTTTTATCTAATAAATCTTCAGTTTCTATTTTTTTCTTTTTATTTTTTTTATCTTTTTTTTCTTTTTTATCTTTGGTTTTTTCATCTTTAGTTTTTTTCTTGAAGATTTTTTTAAACATAAAATTATGCACCTACCTTTTCACTTTCACTGACTTCCATATTGTTATCTAAATTTTCTTTTAAATTATTTTCTTCCTTTTTTAATTCCTGTAACCTAAGTTTCATATCTTTAACTTCCATACTATCTGCAGTTGTATAAAGATGACTAAAACCACTTTTGAAAGCATTTTGTATCCTATAATTTTCATAATCTGCTTTGTTATAAGATATATACAATACTTCTGCTAGAGTATTTCCATCTAACAATTGTCCTTTTAATTTTGTAGTTTTTAATGCACCTATTATACTTTCTGCCTTATTTATTAACTGAAAGAAAGCTTCTGATAAGATTTCTTTATCATTTAATTCCTCTTTATACTTATTTGGATTATGGGTAAAAGCCAAGCTTATATAATATCTTCTTTCCAACATATGTTTCTGTTTAAATCTTCTTTCTATATAATTCATTAGCTTTCTACCATATTGATATTTGCTTTTAATTTTTAAAGACTGCTCTTCCCAATATTCTAACTCTGCGATTTTTTCATTATTAGATTTTTCTTTTAGATATCCTATTTTCTTTAATGCTCTACTATATTCATTTTCTATTTCTTTTAACCTAGTTAAGTAGTTTTTCATATACATTTCTATATCTATTTTTCTACTCTGTATAAATAATTGAATTGGATAATCAATACCATTTAACAACTTTTGAAATTCTTTTTCGAGAGTGTTTCTTTCTGATAAGTCAAGCAAATTAAAATTAACTCCATATACTTCTAATAAACAAACATAGTTATATTTATCCTTTTTAATTATTCCTAATGGATTATTTTGGGTATAGACTTCTATAGATTCAAACTCTAAAAAATCTTGTGTATATTCATATTTAATATCTTCATTGTTTTTATTATCTTTATTTGATTCTTTCTTATTTTTACTTTTATTTTTTTTACTTTTTTTATTATTTATTGGATTGTTATCATTCTTCTTTATTTTTGTACTTTTATTATCTCTATACAAAACTATACCTAAACCTATTATAGTTAAAAAAGATACTCCAAATATAATATATTTAGCAACACTTAACACTTAATAACCTCTCCTTCTTATGTAAATTTTTTTTGAATTTCTTTTATACTTGTATTTCCTCAATAAATATATATCTAAACCTACTCCTCCACCTTCAAACTTCTTTTTCGGTATTGGTATATGTGCTAATGGATATGCGATAATATTAAGAATTAAAAACAATCCTAAAAAAACCCATAAGTTTGTCAACTTACCTATAATTGCAGCAAATGCAGTAACACCACCATTATAGAAAGCACCCTTTTTATTAAAGTGAAGATTAATTGCAGGTATACTAAAAAACCTTTCTTCTCCTTTTAACTCTTGGGGAGTTAAATGTGCCATAAGTCTACCTCCTTTAAAATCTTTATTTTATATTTTAAAAAGGATATAGACATTTTTATAATGCTATATCCTTTTTTTATTTTTCTATAAGCTTTTACTAAATGTATTAAAAAATATTTACATTATCTGAAATAAAGCTGAAGAATGCTAAATAGTTAGCAAGGAATATAAGTCCACCTATGTGCCAATACAACTTATTTTTCAATTGAGCTTTTCTCTGAGGATTATCTCCAGCCCCAGATAATTGTGCACCTGTCATTATTCCACTTACCAAAACTATACCTGTAACAACTATCATAGCAATATCAAAAACATCTTTAACAATACCCATAATTTGCCCTTTAGCATCTCCAGATTTATCAATTACACTTCCACTAGATTTAATATCATTCATAGTGTTTTTTATAGAATCAGCATGTACATTATTAGTTTCTACTAACCCTAAAGAAATTGTAAGCACTAAAGACAATACCAAGATAAAACCGATTTTTTTCATTATAATACCCTCCTAAACATTTCAAGTGTCTTTAATTATTTTTTTTACTTTTATTTCATCTCCTTCCTTATCTAAATTTATGTAAACAAACTTACCACCTACATCATAAAAAGCACCTAAATCAATATTGTATATAGCAGTTCCATCATTTAGCGTTGCTCTATTATTAACCACATCTTCAACATAAACATAGATTGTTTTATTTTTTATATATTGTTCTTCATATAACATATAGAGAAAAATCATATTTTTTCGCAATTTCCTAATAAGCTTTTCTCTTTCAAATGAATGTTTATTACCAGATAATTTTGTTCTCTTATATTCTATTTCCATAGGTCTTTTATTCTGTACCTCATCATAAAATCCATATTTGATACTTTCTTCCTTAGAATATGAGTGAACTTTTGTTCCAAGTCTTTCATCGTTTATTTTTTTTATGTTTTCTTTAATCTTTTTTTCATCTTTTATTATTCCTTTATCTTTAAAAGAAATCTTACTTTTTTTACTGAGGTCTGGTAAATTTATGCTAAAAAATAAGTTAGCTATATGTCTTACATGAGAATAAATATAATAAAATACTTTCTTTAAAATAATAAACAATAGACAAATTAATAGTAACCCTAAGATTACATTAAGCATATTATTTACATTTAAGAAAGAGGATACAGTGGTAGTTAATTGTTTATACACATTCATCACTCCTTTTTTATTAAACTACAAATACATTTGAAAAACTTAACACTAAATCATATACAAATTTTATATGTTATGGACAAAATTATAACATATAAAAATTATACCACAATTTTTAAAGTTGTACAATATATCTATTGTGTTTATTTGAAATCAAATATTATTTTTATAATCAAAAAAGGTGCTATGTATAAATTTATACATAGCACCTTTTTTGATTATATATCATCTTCTATATCATCTTCATCAGATAATCCATATCCTGTATCTAGAAATTCGTTACCTCCTAAAATTCCATCAATTACTGATAACCCAGAGTTTTTAACTTGTTCTTTTTGTTCACTTTTAACCTTTGTACTTTCATCACTAAATAGATTACTTAATTCTTCTAATTCTTTATCTTTAGCAACATCATTGTTATTATTTTTTATAGAATCCTCAACCTTTTTATTAACTTCAACCGGTTTACTTATGATATTATCAATATCAGTATCTTTCTTGTTTGACTCTTTAACACCTTGTATTTTTTCATTATTATTATTTACTTCAGATAAATTACTTGAAGACAAATTATTTATATCTTTGCTTGTTGAAATTTCACTTTGAGAAACTTTCTCTAAAAACTCTACTTTTTCTTTTAATAGCTTGATTTTTTCTTTTAATATCTCATTTTCTTGGTTAGCATACTTATTTTCAAATTTTAGATCTTCAATTTTATCTTTATATACTAATTTTCCATTGGCAAAATCATTTACCAATGTAGCTAAGCTACTAGATATACTCTTTTCACTTTGTAAATATTGTTTAGTTGGTTTATCAAAAGTTTCTTTTGTAAAAATAACTTGTATAATTTTTCTTCCATTCTTTAATTCTAGCTTTCTTTTTAAGCCCATATTTTAACCTCTATTCTTCATCATGATTATTTTTATTCTCATTTTGTAGAGTATTAATATCTGGAAATCTTTCATATGCAACCTGTGTCAATATCTCTATTACATAAGGACTCATATATTTTGGAGTATTTAACATTTTTAATAGCTTTGGGTCAGCATTTTCTGGTATTAAAAGAGTAACTTTATCGCCGCTTCTTATTGGCTTTGTTCTTATTCTTGCCATTACTTACTTAACTCACTTTCTTCTTCATCATTCTCTAAAGTATCAATCAACTCTTTATAATAACCAACAGCATTTGCAAACACAGGATTTGGATCAACAACAGGAAAAACTAGAGAATCATCATAGCCATAGTTCTTAAATGATTTCTTTAACTCATTTGTTACTAGTTGCATTTTACTTCCTCCACCTATTAGATAAACTCTTTTTAACTTATCTTTTTGGCCACTTCTGCCTAATAAGTCAACAATTTCACCTGCTATAACATTTGAAAGGTCTCTTAGGTGTCTTGCTAAATTTACTAATATGTTTATATCTGTACCTCTTAAATAACCTCTCTTACCATTTCTCATACCTTGCTTAGTAAGAGATTGTTCAATATCGAATCTTGAAAATTTGTTTGATGCTCCATGCTCATTTTCTACATCTGATATAACAGATAACATAGCATGTCCTATTCCTTTTGGTACACCCTTTGATATGTTTTGCAAGGTTCTGTGTTTCACAATAAGCTCACTATTAATATCATATCTATCATCTTCTTCACCATTAGATATTGCTTTAAATTGTTTTCCTATTATCTCAGTTGTAAAAGCCCCAAGATCAACTGTCATTACTATATTATCTATTAATTCTTCTGGATTTTTCCTTATAAACTCATTATCCTTTTTGCTTAACAGTAGATTTGCAGTTGTTTCTCCCTCTATATTTACTTTCACTCTGTCTACAATTAAATTTATAGACGTAGGAAACGAGTTTTGTTTAAACCAAGGATGTACAAATTCAATTTTATGAATACCTTTTAATTCTTTCTTCAATCGAGTCCTATTTTCTTTATCTATCCACTCACTATATGGTAATCCAGTACTTAGATTAACTCTTAAGTCTTTTTGATGTCTTATATCAACACCATCCTTCTTTTCACTATATAATATAAGATATGTAACACTTGCTAATATAGAGTTATGTAACTGATTATCTTTAGCTTTTTCCACATCAAATTTTGATACTCTACTCTCAATATGATTTTCAGTTAGATTACCCAAAGCAAAATGTATTGTCTCCTTATATTCTTCATTAGAATGTTTTGTAACTTTAACATCTAATTTATCTCTACCAAATCCCTCTAAATCTTTATCCTGTACATATGCATTTTCTGGAGGAAATGCTATTACATTAGGTATTTGCATTTTATATTTTCCATTATACAATAATTTTAACTCACTATTGCCTCCATCCATACTTACATTATGATTCATATACAACACTCCTTTAATTAATTATATCATATTTAATATATGATATTTTTTTTATTGTTTTATTCTCTTAAATACTGCTATATAGTTATTTTAACAATATAATATAAAAAATTATAGTTTCAAATATGATATTATATTTTATATCATAACACAAAACATATGTTGTGTAAACATATTTATCATATATCTTTTTTACATTTATGATATATGATATAATTAATTATAAATATAAAAGGGAGTGTCACTTTTGGGGAAAATAGTTGAGTTTAAGAAAAGGGTAAAATCAAAAGGTACAATATATATTGCTGATAATACAAATTATTTATCAGTAAAAGCTGATTTATATTTATTGTGTAAACCTTATACAGATAGTTTGCCTAAAAATAGTGCATTAGCTAAAGAGTTATCACCATCCTTAGAACTATATTTGTTAAAACAAGCTAAACTATCAAAAGCTATATTTAAAACTGATTTTAAAGAATTTAAAGAAAAATATCTCAGAGAACTTCAAAATAGAATTGATTCCATTAATGCAATCAATGATATAAAACATATGCTAAATCAAAACAATACAATTTGTTTGTTTGATAACTGTAAATTAGAAGAATATTGTCATTTGAATATTTTAGGTGAATTATTTCAAGATAAGGGTTATAAAGTACAATATATTAAAAGTAAGGAATGATTATATGAAAATGTCTGAATTAGTTAATAGCTATAATAGTGTTGATGATGATAACTTTATACTAGAAAGTTATATTTATGAATATGAGCAAAAACTTTTCTCAGAAAAGAAATTAAGCAATAAAACTATAACTCAAATTATATTAGATTTGCATAGATTTGATAGATTTTTAAAAGTAACTTATCCAAAGTTAGAAAATGTAAAAGAACTTAAGTATATGCATATTAATTATTATCTACAATTCTGTATAAATGGATTAATGTTAAAAAATAAAACCTTTAATAAAAAGTTAAGGGCAATAAGGAAATTACTAAACTACTTAACTTTAAATAAACATATATTAGATTATAATCCTGCATTAAAAGTAAGTTACCTTAAAAATGAATTAGAAAGGCCACTTAAACATATTCCTAAAAACGTTATTAATATAATATTTGCAGAGCTTAGTAATTCAAAGTACGGTGTTAGAGATATAACTATCTCAAAATTTCTATTATACACTGGATTACAATTACAAGAAATTATGAATCTACAAATAAATAATTTAGACTTAAAGAATAAGAAAATACATTTATTAAGGGATAATGAAAAGTATACTTTTAAACTAGCAGCACCTTTATATAAAAGTCTTAAAGAATATATGAGCCTAAGAAAAGTACTATCAAGTAATAAAGAATTTACAAATTATTTATTTATCTCCAATACAGGAAAACCATATGACTCAAGATTATATCAATATCAATTCAAAAACGCTATTATAAGAAGTAATATACAAAGTAATTATACTCCAAAACATTTAAAATTCAGTTTTGCTTATTATATGGCTAAGAAAACGGACCAAGATACATTAAAAAAAATATTAAACCAAGATAAAGTAGAACATTATTACGACCTTGACGAGAATCCTTTTCTTTCTTAATTTATTTCATGAATAAAATTACACAAAACAAATTAATACAAAAAAACAGAATGGAGTGTGAAGATGAATAAAGAAACTACTGTAGAAGAGTTTTCTAAATTAATAAGTAACATACCATTTAAAAATATAGATTTAAAAGAGATTTATATAAATACTAATGAGGATTTTATTTTATATAGGCATCAAATCTTAAATGGTTATTATATAGCTATATATAATGATGGTAATAACCATTTGAGAGTTATTACGGAAAACAAAAATGCCTTTATTATTAATTTAGAAAATGTAGATAAAGACAATTACTCTATATTATATAAAGTTCATAAACCACGAAAAATAGTTTTAGATGCAAAACCTATATATAAAAATGATTTTAATTTGGTAAATGGAATATATGATATATTACTTATAAGTAATATTTTTTATAAATTACATATAAATGATATAAATGACTTTATTAAAACTTTCATGAATAATGTGGATTCAAATAATATAAATACTTTAATTTATAATCTGCATATAATTAAGGATAAATTTAATACTATTTTAGATAAAAATAAAATGTTTACAATGGTAAATAAAGAATTTGAACTACTAGAAGTGATCTCAAGATGTGAATTAAATGGATTACCTTGTAACTGCATTGAGTTTGAGAAATTTATAAATGTTATGAATGAAAAGTTTAAAGAAAATGAAAGTACTTTTAGTGAGGTATATAAAGCTAGATACACTAATTTAAAGTCCCTCCTAAATGGTTTGAAACAAGAAGGACATAAACCTGTTTTTAACGAAGAATATTTATATAAAACAGGCAATACTACTCTTTATAGTTTATCGGTCGTTAGAAGGATATATAAAGAGAATAAGAATAGGAAGATAAATTCTAAATCTGATAGAATATTACCAACTTATAATCCTTATAATAAAATAGGTGCTATAGAAAGCAACTTTAATATTGATCCTCTATATCTCCCCTACCTTACAACTGATAAAGAGAAATATTATATAACAAGTAAATATGAAAATCTTGAATTAAGAATTTTTGCCAATTTAAGTAATATTGACTATTTAATTGAGTGGTCCAATAATAATAATTTAATACCTTCTATGGCAGAAAAATTATTTAAAGAACAATATAATGAAGATAAACAACTTTATGAATTATATACATATGCCTTATTAAAAGCACTTATAAAGGGATATAATTCACTAAATAGTATAAGAAAATACTTTATATCAGAAGTTCAGTTTTTATTAAATGAAGAAGAAATAAAAGAATATCTTAAAAAGTTTAAAGAAGAATTTAAAGAAGTTATAATTTTCATCTATAATTTTAATAAAACTATTAGCCATGAAAATCGAGTATCTACATCCAGTGCTATGCCCATATACAAATACATGAAATTAACAAGTAGTGATATTATGAAAGATTTTATTATAAAAGTATATAAAAATATCAAACAATATAATAAAAGAAATAAATATAAACTTTCTATAGTATATTTGTCTCAAGATAAGATAATTATAGAAAGTGATAAGGAATCTTATAATTTAGCACTAGATATTTTAAATAGAAATTTATCTAAAGCCTATAACAAATATGTTAAAAATGTTTCTATGTTATCTAGTGTAAATACAGGTTTTAAAAGGCTAAGAGCTTAATTTGCTCTTAGCCTTTTTTATTATATTCTTTATCATAAATCTTTTTAAGTCTTCGGAAATGTTCTGAAGTTATAGCTTCATCATATTTTAATAATGCTTTCATTTTTCCATTCTTTATATCATTTCTATCATATTCCAATGAGTTTTTTATTTTAATCTTTTCTACACTATCTTTCTTTTTCTTTTTAAGGACTCCCATTTTACCTTTTTCTACATCTCTTTTTATATTTATAATGTTATTTACCTTACTACTTAAATCTTTAATTTGTTGTTCTCTTTTTTCTATATCTTGATGTTCTTTTGTGTTCTCTAACTTGTCTATAGCCTTAGTATTTGTTTCTATTTGTTTCTTTTTTAATTTTATTAATTCTTCTTTATCTTTTTGTTTAGAGGTTCTTATATTATCTATCTCTCTTTTTAATTTTCTGTTGTGACTTTCTAAGTCTTTTTTTTCTAACCATATCTCATTTGTAGATTTTATAGTTCTTAATTCTTGCATCTTTTGTTGTCTATAATTTTCCGTTTCATCATACATTGTATTTAATTGTTCTAAAGGTTTTATAGTAATGTATCTATGATTCTTTTCATCATAAGTTAAATTTCTTATAACATCATAAAATTCTTTACTTACATATTCTAATTGATATAGGTCATCTGTTGAAACTTCTAATGCATCAGCTATAGCTTTTACTGTTGTTATAGTAGGAGTATTATCATTTCTTTCAATTGAGCCATATCTCTGCTCAGAATATCCAAGAAATTCCCCTATTCTTTTTTGTGTTGTCTTTTCTTCTCTCAAACTTTTTACATTATTTATTATTATAGGCTTTAAATTTTTTTCCTTTAGTTTAAGGATTTTATTTTCTAATCTTTTTTTATAAGATTCTTGTTCTTTAACTTTTCTTAACTTCTCTCTAGTTCTTATAATTCTATCCATTAAATTATCTTTCATTTCTTTAGTTATCCACTTGCTATTACAATTTTTACATCTATATCCCTCAACATCGTATTCTTGTTTTTCTCCAAATACTTTTACTTTGTAATCTATAAGGTCTTTCATTATATCTGTACTATTACAATTATCGCAAACAGTAACCTCATTATAAACTATCTTAGCTTTTTTTCTTTTAGTAGTTTTAATAACTTCCTTTTCATCATAAACTATATTATTTACAATAGCTCTAATACTATTTAAGATATCCTCATAGTGTATAAAAATATCCTTACTATCTCCTAAATATCCTTCAACCATTAAAGTTTCTTCTTTATTAAATACTTTTATTTCAAATTCAAATTCTGTTTCATCTATAATATCTTCATCTTTATCTATTGCATTAATATTATTTTCTTTTATAACTTCATCAGTTTTATTTTTTATATAGTCTTCTAATGTTGGTATATTTAAATCACTATCAGCATTATTATCACTAACTTCATTTAATGGTAGCAGTTTTATTTTTGCTTTTATAGATCTATAACCTTCTGCTACAAAAGTTTTAACCTCGCCATTAATATTAGTCTTATATTTTATCATTTCCTCTAATAAATTACCTTTTTGAGTATACTCTTTTAGTTTTTCAGTATTTTGAACTACAAATATATTGTTGTTTTCCATATAATCAACCCTTTATATACATTTTATATTTATCTATTCTTTATCCTCTATTGTTCCTTTTATATCATAATTTTCTAATTTTATATTTTTTAAATCTTCTAAGTCAAAACTTTCTAAATCATCAATACCATCAATATCTAACACAACATCCGTTTCAGAAGTAGTTTCTTTTTGTTCCTCATTATCAAATTCATTTTCTATAACTGAAGTATTATAACTTTCATTTCCAGACAAAGTATCATTATTACTTAAATTATCAAAATCATTGATAGTCTGTTCTTTTTGAGAACTAATACTGATATCAGATAAATCATCATCAATGTTTAATACTTGATCCTTATCTACTTTAAGTTTTGTTGTATTAATTTCTTCAGTATAACCTCTTTCAAGTTTACCATCTTCATCTTTTTCATCTTCAATTACTTTCTCAATATTAGACTGATCTTCTTTAATTTTATAATCTTCTTCATTGTTATTATTATGTCCTGACTCATGACTTTCTTCTTGGCTTTTGTACTCATTGTCTTGTTCATTATTCATTATATCATTTTGTTCCTCAAAATTCACTCCTGTTTTTTTGTTTTTATTTGTTTCTTCAAATTCCATTGAGTCAATATCTTCTTCATCAAAACTAATTTCTACTTCTTCATTTAATTCCTGTGATTTATTAGCTTCTTCTTCACTATAATTATTAACCTTATCGTTTGCCTTATCGTTTATAGATTCAGTATTATCATCTGGTTTGATTTTTATTATAGGGTTGTATTTTTCAAATTCAAAATTATTAAATTTAGGCTTATTATTTATTTTCATAAAATCAGTAATTCCTTTACCTATCTTAGTTCTTCCTTTACTATCAGTATAACTATAAAGAGCCTGTTTAAAGGTTAAATCATTAATCTCTTGTTCACTAACATTCTTTTTTTCTTGAATTGTACCTCTTCTCGTCTCTGTATATTTAGGATTATCAGAAAATATTGAACTTGATGAAGTACCTGTTTGCATTTCAAAGTCCGTATATGTGCTAAAATATTCTGACCAATATTTTCTATCTTCTAAATTTGATTTTGGAAGAAGTATTTTTGTATCAGTGTTAGTGAATATAGTTTCTCTAAATTCATCAGATATTTCTCTTAATTGAGCCATGTTTTGTATTGCAATAGTAACTGCACACTTATACTTTCTGGCAAATGTAAAGAATACTTTTGTATTATCATTAATATAAAAAGGAAATTCATCAATTATAGTATGGAAAGGTCTCTCTGGATTTTCATCTTCAGAAAATCTACTTAAAACAACATTTTGAATAGAGAGTATAAAGAATAATGCGAATGCTTTACCAAGCCTTTCTCCTAATTCATTTTGTCTTGTTGCGATTGCTAAACATTCTCCTTCTTCTATTACCTTATGTAAATCTATACTATTTTCTCTATCACAAAGTATATAATCAACTTCTTCACGTGTTATAAAGTTATCCAACTGATTTATAATTCCAGTTATGCTTTCTTCTGTTTTTTTCCTTTGACTTCCTATACTAGTTCCTCTAATTATCTTTCCATTATTGTCCACAGGAGGAGGATAAAAACAAGTTTGAAAGTAACTTATTACACTTCCCCATTTTTTTCTTTTCACTTCGTCTTCTTTCATGGTTTCTACATATGGAATAACACTATCAAAATCATTAAGACAATCTAATACATCTCTTAATGTAGGGTCAAGTTCATTATTCATGATAGGATATATCTCTTTTAAAAGTATAACTAAATTTCTAACTGCCCTTATACTTGCATTTGTGAAAAAAGGATTTGATTTACTACTTCCTTGTGCATTATCCATACTTACTAATATAGAAGAAATTATATCTCCTACCTTATCAGCTCTGCCACCCTTTAATGGATTAAATTTAGCTATACCACCTTTCTTAATTTCTGCCAAAGTCGGATCAATTTTATGTACCTTTACCCCAAATTCATTAGCTATTTTTATAGTATCAGAAGGTAAACCACCATCTGGTGCAATAACTGCCATTCCTAAATCTTTATATATGATCTTATCAGATCCTTTTTTATTAACAATAATCTCATACCTTTGTTCACCTTTTAAGTTAGGAAGATCTATAACTATCTTTTCTTCCTTATCAGTATCGTCACCTGTTGAATCTTCTAATATTATACTTATATCCTTGAACCTATCTCCAAGTTTAATATCTCTATTAGTATCTTCTTTTTCAAACTGAGTCTTTCCTGCTGCTATTTCTAATCCTCTCTCAAAGATTTTTGTATTAATAATATATTTCATATCTCCTTCTAAAGTATCCAGTTCTACTTTTTTTCCTTGAGTTACATTTTTATATATTAATTCATCTTTATCTCTTACACCTATAATGAATTTATCTAATTTTTTTATGTACATTTCTCTTTTATCTTGTTTAGGTTGAATTAATTCCATTGAAAAATTATTATTTAACCAATGATTACTTACAGGCTTAGTTAAATAAGCTAAACCTTCTTCTAGACTTTCAAATGCTAACTTCTTTAATTCTTCTCTTAAGTATGCCTTTTTCTTGAATAGTTGCTCTAAGACAGGTTTAATATACGTTGCAGTTTTTCCCGACCCTGTACCTCCTTGTAGAAAGGTATGTTCAAATGTTTTTTTCTCTGGCACAATACATTCTTCGCCTGTTTCAATATCCTCACATATTTTAATATCAATTGTGGTATCATCAATTTTGTATACTGTTGGTAATAATAAATTTACTTCTAACTCTCTTATACTTTTTTTCATTTTATCTTCTTTAAGCATCTCAACTATTAAAGTAAACATTGGTATTATAGCTACAAGAGGAAATATAAATGTTATAAGCTTAATATTACCTACTAATAAACTAGATGGTATAACTTCTATATTATCTATAGCTGTAAGCCAACTGACAAAACCTGTGTTTGCTATTTGAATTATATAGCCTACTGTTGAAATTGATGTTAAAAGGATAGTAAATATGAATAATTGAATTCTTCTAGAAGGTTTTTTGAAAAAATCTCCTGCTAATGTTATAAAAAATAATAACATAGGGAGTGCTATTATAATAGCATAATTTGTAGAGCTAATAACATGACTTATTATTGGTAAATCATTTGTTATAGTATTATAGATTAATTTTATTATATATCCATTTATGATAATGCTAAATAAATACCCTATAGCTGCAATGATATCAATTGGTTTACCGTTAAATAGGTCTACTAATACTTGTATCTTACTTTTTAGTTTTATTCTTATGTAATTAATTTATTTCAACCCCTTTTTTAAATTTTTGATGTATTACTATTAACTTATCTAACTTTTGACTAAGAAATATACTATTCTCGCTTAGTCCTTCATTAATATAAGTTTTTTCCAATTTTTTTCTCAGATTAGATATATCATATTGCAATTGCTTATATCCTATTTCCATTTTATCCTCCTATCTTTTTAATTCGACTTTTATTATATTAGAATAATTAAACTCAATACCATTACAGAACTTACCTCTCAAATCATGATTTTTTCTTATTATAAATTTTTCATTACTATTCTGTATTAATACCTTTTTTTCACTTTCTGTTAAGTTTAATTTTTCAATTTGTTCTAAATAATACGAGTTAATAAAAAACTCACTAACTCTTTCATTGAATTTAATAGAAGTATTTAAATCTATATTCTTTTCATTTTTTATATAATAATCTTGATTATTTTTATAAACTTCATATACTTCTATTTTTTTATTCAGATTAATATCTTCTTTTAATGAATAAACTTTTACTGTGTCATTATTTTTTATATCTAATAAGTTATATATAACATCATTATTAATGTTTAATTCTCCTCCCCTATATTCTTTTTATCACAATAGATATATTGTTATTATAGCACTAAATTAATCTATTATCAATTAGATATATGTCTGTTAAATACTATGCTAAATACTAAATATATATATTTATTCCTCTGTATAATTAAATAAAGTAAAAAGAAGGATTTAGTCTTGATAACAACTGAATCTTTCTTTTTACTTTATTTTTTTGCTTTTTTGAATAGTATTTGATTGGTACTTACTAAGTTGTATATTTCCGTATTAAAAATCTTATATTTTAGCTATCAGAACGATTTATATGTCAAATCTAAAGTGACCCATTCTTATATATCTTGTTACGCACTTTATTTGGCATTATATGTAAATATACCTTTCTACATAATACAGTTTTACTAATTATACTAATACCATATTCTCATGCTTTATATATCATTATCATTTGTTAAACTTCTATTTATATACCTCAATCATAATAATAACTTTCAATCATATTACAAAAAAATAGATAAACATACAATGATGTTTACCTATTTTCATCCCATATATTAATTTTAAAAACTAATTTAGTTACTAATAAGTTTGTTTAACAATGTAGAGTTACTTTTAGAAGATAATATTTCATTAAACTTAGCATTGGAAGATAATATACCATCTTCACATAATTCACTAATAGTATCTTCGACTTCAGCTTGATCTACTTGATTACACTCACCATAGAACACTAATCCTTCATTTTCTTCAAAAACAAATAGTACTCCATCTTTTATACTGTACTTATAACAAGTAGCACATTGACTCTCTTTTATGTCCATAACATATACCTCCTAGCACTATTAAATTTGGAAGGTATAAAACGCTGTAAATTTATAAAAGCTAGATGAACCTATGTAATAAGCTATAAGCATATATGGAATGTCATATATATTATATCATATAATGCCGAAATAAATAGAATAATAAAAATCAATATAGCTTTTAGCTTGAAATATGTATCAATAAATTAGTTTTAAAGCATACGTTCCTTCCAATTGCAATGAGTCTTTAAGCACAATTATTATATAAATCAAATAAAGACTTGTCAAAAGAGAAATTCGTCTTATTTTGAATATTTTTGTCGAATTATATATAAGCATGTAAAATATTTCAAATTATTATTCTTTGTATATATTTAATCAATTCCTAAAATTAGCTATTTACATATAGAATTTGTATTTTTAAAAAGTAATATAAGTATGTATATATTTTGTCGAATTATATCGAAAACTTTTTATCGTTAATTATAAAACAATCAGTTTTTATAACATTTAGGACTACCTCACTATATAAGCTTTTCTACTACATTTAAATAATTTCTGTAAAAAATATACATAAAAAGTTCATAAGCCGAAATATAAGAATGGCTTACTTATAATTTGACTTATGAACGTACGAAAACTCTTGATTTACAAATTGCGTTTATAAAAATAACACATCCAATTATAGACAATCATGAACTAATTATATGCTCATATTGCTATTTGGAATATAATTAAGTGTTATAACTATTATTACTAGTAACGAAGATTTAATTTATAATATTATCTAGTTTTCTCTATATATTACTTCTTTATGCAATACTCTTAATTAATATTTAGCATTAATTAAGATATTTCTACAAGTAGCTTATGTACTAGATTAAACGAAGTTATTATATAATCATTATGTAATCATTATGTAACTTATTATATAGTGATTAAATATAGTAAACATAGATAAATAGACCTTAATTTATATATAATCATTATATATTAAATACGTAACTTATATATATAATATTATGTAATCTATATATAATATATTCCTTTAACCTAGTTATTATCAATGTTACACAGTCTCTTTTAATAAAATAATATATGTCACCATTAGGCAAGTTTAATAATTCACGTTTGACAAATAGGGAATTTTTTTATATAATTTATATATACTAAAATATAGAAAAGGAGGAAACATATGAGTTTTAAGTTTAGTTTAGTTGGTGATATGCACCAAAGGAAGAATGCTCCTGCTAATCGACTAGATGATTTCTACTTAACTTTAAAAAATAAAATAAGAGAGATAGTAGATGTTAGTTATTCAAATAATGTTGATGCAATCATTCAAACAGGAGATTTTTTTGATAATCCTATGCCATCAATGGCGGTTACAAATGAAGTAATAAAATTGTGGCTAAATGGAGTTGATATATCTGATGTGATCTATCAACCATACAAAGAATTTACTAAAATGTCTGCATATCAAAGAGAATATGAAGAACTAACAAATGAAATCATAAATATATATGATGAATCAAATCAACAGAATAATCCAGAAAGTAAAGAAAAAAGATTATATAAAGATATAGAGTTATTAATTAAAGACAAAAAGAAACAAAAAAATATTATTACTAGTGATATTAATAATATAAAGCCAAAATTAGAAAAAAAGATTAAGAAGGTTATTCCAATTCTTTTAGTTGGGGGTAATCATGAACTATATGGTAATAGTATAAATACCCTTAATAGAACTATGTTAGGTTTCCTAGTCAATCTAGGTATTTTAAAATTAGTTTCTAAAAAGAATCCTCATCTGATAAAAAAGAATAATTTAACTTGTGCTATAACAGGAACATCATATCATAACGATATAGACTCAAGAGGATATGAGAGTGATTATATAATAGATAAGAAATTAGGAGATAGACATATTCATTTGATACATGGTATGTTACATAACAAAGACATGGGAAAAATCATAAGACATACTACTATAGACCAGATAACAGATACTTTAGCTGACTTTACTTATACAGGTCATGAGCATAATGGTTTCCCTCTTACTCAAGTTGATGGAAAGTATTTTTATAATTCTGGTGCAATCCCAAGACTTAATATTAGTGAAATAGAAAGAAAACCTAAAATTGGTATCTTAAATATGACTAAAGGTGATATTAGCCTTGAAGAACATTATCTAAAATCAGCAAGAAATGGAAAAGACGTTTTAGACATTTCCAAAAAGTTAAAGGATAAGCACAAGGAAGAAGAATTTGCAGAGTACAGAAAGGCAGTTAGAAATGTAGGTAAAATAGAAGGATATAACGTAATGGAGATCATTAACTCTATATCTTCTAATAAAAATATCAAACCTAAAGTAAGAGATAAAGCTTTGGAAATGGTTTCAAATGCTATACAAAAGTTAGAAAATAATCAAGAAAGGTAACTCGTTCTTTAATCTAATAAAAATGGGGTTATGTATAGGTAGTATTAAAGGTTTAAAAGAAGAAAGAATTAAGAAAAGGGGAGTTAAGTTTGAGTGTATTAGGAAAATCAGTTAAAGATAAAACAAAAGTAGTTAAATTAAGTTCTAACAATATTCTAAACTTTATTTTAATCATAGCTATTTTATTGATGTTTCTATCAAAACTAGGAGTAATAGGAAAGGTAAGTGAAGGCTTAATATATATCTATATCGGAATCATGATACTAATAATTTTAACTAGTATATATGCCATACGATATATGATTGCTACAGAGATTGATAAGATGTTGAAACTTAAAAATAGCATTGAACATAACTTATTTATTTTAGGTATTACATTTGCATTTCTATTTGGTTACCACATCTAAATATTAAATAGATGATTTAAGTACGAAAGGAGGAATTAAATTTGAGTGATGTACAGGATATTAATTTACTTGAACTTATAGAAGAAACAACAAAAGAATATGGAAAAAATAATAAATTTAAATATGGAATAGCTGAAAATTTTGAATGTCACAAATATACACATATTGAGTTCTCTGATTGCATGACTACCTTTGTAGGTGAATCAAGTAATGGTAAATCATCATTTATGAGAATGTTAGATTGGGTGCAATACAATTCCCTTCGTGGTGATAAGCATATTACAACAGGAGAAAGAGAATGTAGAGGTATAATTGGTACAATTAATGGCTTTGAAGTAAAAAGAGAGATTACACCTTCTCATAATAGATATTACATTACACATAAAAGTTGGGAACAAGAATTTATATTAGAAGGTTTTGGGGTTAATGTGCCTTTGGAAGTATCTGCTGTATTAGGGGCATTTAAAGTTAAGATTGATGATAAGAAGAATAACGATTTGAAAATCAATTATATGGAGCAAGGATCTGGATGGTTTTTAACATCCGACCAATATACTTCTACTACTAAAGCAAAGGCAGTTTCTTTATTATATGGAGTCCATTTTTTGGACCAATCTATAAAAGATACTAAAGTTGAATTAAATAAAGTAAATAAGAATATATCTGGAAATGAAGAAGAAATTGAATCATTAAAGTTGAAATTAAAGCAATATGACTACCTTGATGATTTAAAAGCACGAATAGATAAGGTACAAGCACTATATGATAGACAAGTTAAATTAAAAACTCTCTCAGAGAAAGTAAAAGAATTGAATACTAAATATATAAAAGTATGTTATGAGTACAATAAATCAGTTAAGCTGCTAGAACAAATTAATATTAATAATATAGATGGTGCTAGTAATTTAATTAAGGATATTGCTATTAAATTGAATAAGGCTAATAATTTGGTTAGGTTAGATAAGGGGTACTCTCACTCTACTAAAGAAATAAATAACGCCGATAGAGTTATAAATGAAGGCTTAAAATTAGATGATATAGATGAATTAATAAATAACATTTCACAATCTACTAATAATCTCAAAATACTTATTAAACTAAATGAGGACTATGTAGTTACAAATAGAAACATAAAAACAGAAAACGATATACTTAAAATTGAAGATAATAATAATAAAGCTAATACATTATTAAATAATGCTACAGAAAAATTTAATTTAATTGCTAATACTATTCCATTGATAAATAAATACACAAACACAAAGAAAAAAATAGGAAATGCTAATTTAGTAATTAAGTATAGTCCCCTGGTATCTAAGTTAGATGGCAATATAGAAAAAGCTAACAGTTTGATATATAAACTCAACAACCTAAATAGTGTAACTCAACCTTATAAGGTGGTTGATGCTCAACTTGATAAGATAAGACGAATTTTAGATGAATCTAAAGATATAAACAAATTGTCTAAAAGATATAAAGATGCTACAAGAGATTTAAATAAAGCCAACACACTAATACCACTTAAAAACGAATACAATACTATAAAAGCTAAAATAGAGAATACAAAGCCATTTATCCAACAAGAAGATAAGCTAAATAGAATAGACGATTCTATAAGTAAAATTAACAATCTATTTAGGGTTTATGAAGGTGTATTTAGCCTTAAAAAAGAAATAATGAATAAGAATAAACTAATTGATGAAGAAGATGTAACTATTAAAGAAAAGCTAAATGATCTAAATAATAGTATTTGTAAATATGAAGAAATCATTAAGCAAATTGGAGTATGTCCTTTATGCAGAAGTGAAATTAATGATAATGTTGTAGACCATTTAATAGTTGAACTAAATAAATAAATTAGGGAGTGTTAAAAATGAATAATAAATTAGATAAATTAAATATAGAAGAAAAAGAAAAGCAACTTAAATACTATAATGAGTGCATAGCTAATACTAAGACACTAGTTGAACTAGCAAAGGATAGAAAACAACAACACGAGCAAAGAAAAGTCGAGTTAGAGGAAGAAATAAAAGCACAAGGAGTAAACCCAGATAACATTGATGAAGAAATAAATAACATATCTGAAGAATTAGAAAGATTAATTGAAGAAGTAGATAGTTTGATACCATATGACCTGTTAAAGCAAATGAATAAATTACCAGAAAGAGATTAGGTGATTAAATGAATACAGATGATATAAAGATTTATTTAGATTCAATGATAGAGTTATATCAGAGTGAAAAAGGCAAAAAAGATAGCCTTTCTGACTTAATAAAGGAAAAAGAAACTTTAATAAAAGATAAATTAGAAGAAAAAGAAATACTAAGTGAAACATTAGTACTGTTACAGAGTGCATCTGATGAAGCAAGAGATCAAAGTGTAGAAACTATGGAAAACTTAGTTACTAGACCTTTACAATATATATTCGAGGATAATACAAAATTTAAGATAGATATGAAAACTAAGGGTGAAAATAGTAGTGCTGAATTTAGTGTAGTTACTGACTTTGATTTTGGAACAGTTAAGGCAGACCCAAAAGGAAGTGCAGGTGGGGGTAAAGGAGACATAACGGCCTTATCTCTACTTACTACTTTAAATTGTAGTATTGGAACTAAAGTAACTGCCCCACTTATATTAGATGAGCCTAGCAAATATGTTTCTCCTTCATCTAAAGCATTAAATGTAGGAAAGTTTTTAAGAGAATTATCTACTAGTTTTAACAAGCAAATAATTCTATCAACTCACAATCATGACATATCTGGAATAACAGATAAAGCATATGAATTTATATTAAAAAATGGAATTAGTAATGTGAAAGAAGTTACAGAAACTTTTGAGACAGTTTAAAGTATAAGATAGTACATTATATATATTCTTTATATAATTATTATATAAAGAATATATATAATAATACATGATAATTTTATATGTTTTATATTTTACTATAAAATCAAAGTATAAATTTTCTATCTGTATAATTAAATATATATTGAATACATAATCATTATGTAATATTTATATATTCAATATATATTAATTCTATAATAGTTATGTATATAATAATTTTAAGGAGTTAAATTATGAATAGTTCATTAATAACAAAAATAAATAATATAAATAGTTTTTTAAGAAATAAAGAGAATAATAAAATAGATAAATCAGAGTTACGTAAATTATTGAATAGTAAAATAGGTAATTTCATTACAACGGATAAACATATGCAAATCAATAGATATAAAGATAATGGCATTCTATCTGTAGATGGGTCAATAAACAATGAAGGAGCTACATTTCCCTATTTAATCACACTACTTAGAGCCTATGCACATAATACAAAGCGAGATAATTTAGGTTGTATTGAGGAAGTTGAAGAAGTATTCTGTCCTGTATATAAAAGTGATAGAGATAAATTAGATAATTTGATTAATGATATGGAAGAAGGAAATTATTCAATGGAATCAATTTTCCATTCATACATAAAAAATAGGTTAGCTGAATTAGAACTGATTAGTGCTATGGAGGGTATTAAGAGATTTAATAATAAGATTGTTTTGTTAGATGGTGGATTCAAAAGATTTGAATATAATTGTCCTACACTTCTTGACGAATTCAAAGAATTTTGTTTAGAGAATAATGTAACTGCAGTAGGAATTATAGAAGAAGTATCAACACACACTATATCTAAATTATTAAAAGATTCATTAACTGAGAACTACATAAAAGATTATGATAGAGAGCTTTTATTTGGTGTTTTAAACATCAATGAATGGTTAAAGGTAGATTTGGATATAGAAATAAAAATAGGCTACTACACGACATTTGCAAGGTTCTCACAACATCCTCAAATTATATCTATAGACTTTCTGAAAGAACAAGTTGATGTAGTAGATGAAGTAATGAGTTTATTATCTTCTCTTACTCCATTAAAAAGCAGAGGAATACCTATACCAATTGATATAGTGGATAAAGAGGTTAGAATTACCGACAATGAAACATCTATCTTAATGGGAGAGTTAGACTTAGATATTAAAGAGAAGTTTATAGTTGCTAACCATAACAGGAGGCAATTTTAATGTTTAACGTAGGAAAAAGAATAAAAGAATTGAGAAAAAAAATGAATATAGAAGGTAAAGAACTAGCTAAAGAATTAGATATATCTCCTAGTTACTTATCTAAACTAGAAAGTAACATTAGACCAACATCAGTAGAAAAAATAGAGAAAATATGTGAGATTTCAAATATTAGCTTATCTGATTTCTTTAACACAAATCAAGAGAGTAAAATAGAATTAGATATAGCAGAAAACATATACTTAAATCCAAAATTAAATGAGTTATTTACAGAATTACAATATATGGATGAAGATAAATTAGAACTTATACTAAAACTTATTAAAAATTTTAAGTAAAATTGGAGGAATTATGATGTATAGAGAATACAATCCAGAAGTTTCAAAAGAAAAAATATTTAACGATTATATTTACCTATCAATAAGTAAGAACGAAGTTGAAAACGAAGATTTTACCAAAGTAGATAAAGTATTTAAAATCTTAGATGAATGTAGATTTAGGTCAAGAGGTAAACTCACTATAGGGTTTGAAGGATACATAAGAGAAATAGAAGAAGTTTATGAAATTGAAGAAATTAGAAATTATGTATCTACTATGTTCAGTAAATATCCATATATGTTTTATTATATTACAAGTGAAGAATTAAACAATGCTATTATACTATCCTGTATAGCAGATGTTAGATTAATATACAAGGGTGAAAAGAAGGCAATTACAGAACTTAAGCCTAGTGAAAACCCTACAAGCGTTGGACTAGATATAAAATTAACCAAGGAATTGAAAGAAAAAATCATTGTTAGTATTTGTAAATATGCTGAAAAAGTTGGTGATACACCAGAGAATACCGAAGAACATTTACTGAAGTTATTTCCAAGCAAGTAATCAATAAGGAGGGGTTTAAGTGAGTTTAGAAAGAAGTATTCGAATAGAACACAACGATGAATCAAAACATTATTCCAGAAGTTTTTTAAGTAGCCTGACAGGTCAAAGGTTATTAAAAAAATTATATAAAGCTAATACAGATGGTGATGAAGTAAAGATTTTTTGTTTGTGTAAAGATAACGGAATACCAATGCACATGGCTAAATATAGTAATGGTAGTACATATGCTATTCGAGCAAACAAAAGCCTAGACCATCACAAAAATTGTATTAGTAGTATGTCTGAAAAAGAATTTGAAGAAAGAAAAAAGAAAAGAGCTAGATCTTACAACTATGAGAAAGATGGTAAAACATTTGCAGTGTTTAATACTAATGCTTTTTATGAAAATTCAATAAAAATAAGCACCCCATCTAGTAGTAAGGGTAAGACTTCTACTACTAATGTCTATAGCTCTATTTTCAACATGGGAGATACTTTACTTTCTAATAGTTGGACAAACTATGTTAAACATAAGGGGTATTGTCCAAAGGAAGGAAATCTGTTATATGAGTTATATAGTGAGTTAGAGAATAATAAGACAAGTAAAAAAGGTATAAATCTTACTGACATTATGTTTATACCAAGATATTCTAAGGATAATAATAAAGATATATCTGAGTTAATTAAAAAAGCTTATTTTAGTGTTAAATATAGGTTATCAGAAGAAAAGAATATAGAAAACGGAAAGTTATATATCCTCATGAAATTAGGTAGTAAAGAGGATATACAAGAACAACTTGATGAACAACGTGGAGAAGATTTCATTAGAATAAAGGTAGTTGACCCTTTTAAAAAAGGTTATTTTTATGCTACTGTAAAATTTAAAAAATTTAGAAGAGAGTTTCATAAGCATAAAGTTAAAAATGCTGAATACTACATAAGTACTTTTATTACTTTTAAAAATGATAAGCTAATGATTGATAGGATGGCAACAATACCAACTTTAAAGGGTAGAGGGTTCTTTGTAGAAAGTTCTAAAGAAATAGAATTCGCCGAGTATCTATTAGAAAGAGAGATTCTTTTTGAAAGACCTACAAAATCATCTGACTCTAAGCATGAAGAGTGGAATGGTTGGATACCAGACTTTCTTATTCTAGATTATAAGACTAAAGAAGTAACAAGAATTGCTGAAGTTTTTGGTTTTAAAGATTTTTGGGAAGATGATGAATACAAAATGAAAATGGAAGAGAAAATTGATTTCTTTACAAGCATTCAAGGTGAAAAAATAGAAGAATTTATATATTGGAAAGCTAATGAAGATTGGTCAATGCCAAAGTTAGCCAAGAAAACAGGTCAATTTATAGGTTTACAGTATAATTAAAAAGGTGTGATGTAAAAATGAGTATAACAGTTGTAGGGAATACTACCAATTCAGAGGTTTATATAGCAACCAACGAAAGAAAATTTATTATAAATGAATACCTCATAATAGAGGATAATGATAATGATGAGCCAATAGTTGAGATTATAGAAACTAATTCATTTAATAAATTTGTACCTTTAGCAAGTGAAAAAGCAGGAATAATGGAAGATACAGTAAAGCAAAATCTTTCAAGTTATGGGTATGATCTTGATGATGAAACTATAAATCTAGCAAAAGTAAGAGTTGTAGGAGAGTTATCTAAGCCAATCACAGTAGGCTCTACTGTGAGGTTACCTAAATTTAATGAAGTAAAACACTTATTAATGAAGAAAAAGCCAAATAAAGGATTAACATTAGGTGTGATTCGAGGTACTTCTGAAATGCAAGATAGTTTACCTAATGATGTAAGTAATATTGCTATGCTTTATAAAGATGATATAGGAGTTTTAGACCAAGAGGGTGTACCTTTCGTTTTTGATTACTATAAAACTGCACAATATCCTCATATGTTAGTAACCGGAGGTTCAGGATCTGGCAAATCATATGGAACAAGAGTACTGCTTGAAGAAAAGATGCAGAAAAAAATACCTATGATAGTTTTTGATCCACATTACGAAATGGATTTCTCTGAAACTTTTGAAGGACTACCTGTAAATTATCAATATGATTATAAAAGACATTACGAAATAGCGTATGTTGGAAGAGATGTAGGGGTAGATTTTACTGAATTATCTAAGGAAGAATTATCTAGCTTACTATCATCAGCTAAAAATATGACTAGTACAATGGAAACCACACTTGCTGTTGTTTTAGAAAAAAGAGATACATTAACTAGTTTTCAAACTAAATTAAATAATCTTATGGAGATATATCAAGATGGTACAGGGGAATATGAAGTAAGGAGAAGTGAAGGAGATAAAGTAGCAACAAAGGCTTTAGAATTATATAACAGAACAAAGAGAGAATTAGGAACTGCTACCTTGATGGCACTATCTGGAATAGGTTGGAGATTGGAAAATATCAAAGCTACTGGAATATTCAACTGTAACATAGACTCAATTCATAATGCAATTCTAAAAAGAAAGACAATAATTATCAGAAGTAATATTCGTCTACTTAAGACTTTTGCAGGTTTTATTATAAATAACCTCTATAAGAAAAGAAGAAAATATATAGATAGTCAAAATACTCTTACTCAAGAACAAATTAAGCAGCTTAATATTGAAAAATTCCCGCCTTTTGAGGTAGTTATTGATGAATCTCATAATTTCGCACCCAAAACAATAGAAGGTGAAAATATGACTCCAACTAAATGGATTATTCGTGAGATATCAGCAGAAGGTAGAAAGTATGGTATTAATTTAGTTTTAGTAACTCAAAGACCTTCCAATTTAGATACTACAACCCTTGCAAATGTTAATACTAAATTTATTTATCGTACAAATAATAGTTATGATTTAGCCACTATTTCAGAAGAAACTGATCTTACAGGAGCAGAACTTGATAGATTAAAATATTTTCAAAGTGGTAATTGTTTTATAAGTAGTGCCATACAAGGTAGAAGTCTGGCTTTAACTACTAGAGTAAGTAAAACTCAGAGTCCACACTTTAAAAACCCTTATGATGAATTAGATGAATTTGGAGAAAATAATGATAAGTTAAAAGAGGTATTAAAAAAATATCTTCCATTGTCTGATATGAATTTAGCTAACTATCATATGGATATTAACAATGAAGTAAAAAAGACTATACCATCTAAAGAAATATTTGAAACACTAGAGGAAATGTATAGAAGTGGAGAAATAGATATTAAAGACTCACCACTTGGCAAACAATATGTAGAGAAATAAGAATAAATTCAAAGGGTAAATTAGGTTGAGTTCAACTTTAGTTTACCCTTCAAATATGTATATTTTCTAATTCTTTACTACACAATATATTTAGAGTATAATTATATATATAGTGTTAACTTTTATAACTAAAGGGGTAAGTGTATGAACTTGAATATGATAGAAAAGGAAAAAGATATACAATTGTATAAGGCTATAGCTAAAACTGGTTTAATTACTGAGGACCTAGCTAAACTCTTAGGAATGAGTAGAAATAGATTGAACAACCATATCAAAGAAGACAATATAATTAAAAAAGGTGTGTATATGATGTTTGGAGATCTAACTAATATATATACATTATCTGATAAAAGTAAAAATAAAATGAGAAAAGACTTTTTAATAGATATATATAAATCTGATACATCACAAATTGAACATGACTATGTATTAGCTAAAATCTATATGTATCTTAATTATAAAGAAAAGGAAAGTTGGATTACTGAAACAGGTTTAAAATATATGTATCAAGGAAAGAAAACTACTGATGGTCTATATATCACTAATAACAACAGAATCGGTGTAGAAGTAATAACAGACTCTTACTCTAAAAGTGATATAGAAGAAAAGAAGGACTTTATTAGATCCTGCTGCGATAACTACATAATGATACATACTCATAAAGATATAGAATATAGATTGTAATATAAGAAAGGAGAATTACTTTGAATATAGAATACTATAGTAATAAAGAATATGATATACCTAAGAATGTATCTGAAAAAACTGAACATAGATATTTAGAAATAATTAATCTAGGATATGCAAAGTTTTTAGATATATTAGGGAATTGTGATGGTTTTGCTATGTATAAACAATTTGAAAAATTAGTATATCTATTTGATGGTGAAAATCGAACTAAAGAATCCAATAGGAAAATAACTTTAGGTATAATAAAAAAATTAGAAATCCTTAAATTTATTGGTACTCAAAAAGTTAATCAAAATAAATTTTTATATCTTAAAAGACCTGCATTTGCTCTCTTATCTGGAGATTATAACAAATTTAAAAGAATTAATTTGAATAAAGATTTAAAAAATGATAAGTTTAGAATTTCTATATTGAAATTAGAATATTTTTTAGAAAATAATGTATTAATAAGTAATAAAACGATGTTTTATCATATTCGTATGATTATAAAAGATATTTTAAATAAGATAGATAAGAGTAATAATAAATATGGTTACGACATTCAACTAATAAAAAAGCTACTTTCTACTAAAAATTATAAAGATTTTTTTAGTTTATGTGAAGAATACCCAGAATATAGTCATAGGCTTGGAGTTATAAGAAGTTTATATGATATTTCAAAGATATATCGAAAAATGATATTACAAAGAGAAACTATTGCATTTAATCCCAAATATTATAAATCTTATGTTAAAGAAGATGGTGAAGTTACAATTCACTATATCCCTAATATTTTTATTTTTGATGTAGGAAAAGATAAGAGGTTTTTTGAAGATAAATCAAATAAATTATTCCAATCTTTTTATACAATAAGAAATAATGTTCTTAGAGGCATATACAAAGCGTATGCTAGTAGTAATAATACTTCTATGGGATATATAGGAGAAAATCATATTGGTTATACGGTTACTTTAATAGGTGAAGATGAAGGAATATTAACTAAAAAGAGAGATATATTTGATAAGAATAGAGCTACTTCGATAAATACACCAATTATGAGTATGACTAATATAATATATCTAAATACAGGAAACTACTTATATTCAGCTAGTAGGAAACTTAATACATTTAGGAAAAGTCACGATGAAAGAATAGATACTATTATTTCTAAAAAAATTAATCAGATAGAAAAAACAAGTGAGAATAAAAGAAAGGAAAGAATCGAAAAGGAAAATAGTCAATTTGGTAAAGATTTGTTTAACTTAGTAAAAGATAGTTAGAGTAGATCGTATGTTTGATTTACTCTAACTATTTTTTATTTAAAAGATACTAATAAATTTACCTAAATGAAGTATGTAGGATAAATTATAAATTAGCTTATATACAGGAACAACTAAACATTAATGAACTATGTATTTAGGTAAATAAGCTGTGAATTTATAATAGTTATATGTTATAATAAATTAATAATATGACTACCATTTTTAAAAGAAATCATTTTTTAAAAGAAAAATGATTTTCATCATAACTTTGGGTAAATAGTATTAATCAATTAAATATTTAATTTATGTATTTTAAGTGTATAACTCAACATCAATAGTTTATGTATTTAGGTAAATAAGGAGTGTGTTAAATGAAGGGATATTCAATTACTGAAGTAGCTGCAAAATTAGATGGTCTACATGTTCAAACAATTAGAAAATGGGAAAAAGATTTTGAACTTATAATTCCTAGAAATGACCTAGGACATAGACAATATACAGAAAAAGAAATTGAAGTCTTAAGAAATATAAAAAATATGAAAGATGAAGGTGCAGGAATAGAAATTATTAAGAAAATACTTAGTAAATCAGAAAATGCAGCAGAACAAAAAGAAAATGCACTTGAACTGGTATCTATTGATAGATTAAACGGAAAAGAATTAAATGAAATAATGATAAATAAACTTTCTCAGTATATGGAAGAAAGGGATGATAAGTTAATAAATGAGTTTGCTAATACAATGAAAACTCAACTTTCTGAGATAATTGATGAAAAAGAAACTCTTTTAAAAAAAGATTATCAAAAAAAATTAAATATAATGCAAAAAAATATTGAAGAAACAATCTCAAATGAAATAGAAGAAACATTGTCAAATGAACTAGAAAAACAGGAAAAGAAAATAAGAGAACAATTAAGTAGTGAGAATAGTAAGTTAATGAAATATATCGAGAATAGAGATAAAGAAAAAGAAAAAAAACCTTTTTTTAAAAGATTATTTAAATAGATACTGTAAAAATATAAAAGCATATTCTTTAAGAATATGCTTTTATTATATTCCAGACATATAAGTTGTATTTATACAAGTTATAGGTTGTATAAATACAACTTATATGGTATAATAATCATATGAGATTATTATAAGGAGGTTTTTATATGCCTAAAGTATTAACTAAAGAGTGTATAGGTGCTATTGATAAACTAAATGCTATTGGTGATGAACTTAAAGAATTTATTATGGAAAGGGAAGAAGTGATTAACCTTATAAAGTTAGCTTTAGTAAGTAAAAGGAATTTGTTTTTCTTAGGAAAAACAGGACAGGCAAAATCTTTTATTATAAAGGAATTTAACAAGAGAATTACAGGTAGTAACTATATGGAGTTATTAATGAATAAAATGATGGATAAAGACGAGATATACGGAAGATTAGACATTCCGGAGTTGGTTAACGGTAATCAAAAAGTTATTACAACGGGAAAATTACCAGAGTCAGATATAGCCTTTTATGATGAAATCTTCAAGAGTAATGATTTATTATTGAATACGTTACTTCAAAGTTTAAACTATGAAGATGTAAATTTAGAAGGTAATACATATCCTGCAAGACATTTATCAATTTTTTCAGCATCAAATGAAATACCTAACTTTAAAAATAAAGAAGAAGATAAGATACTATATCCTCTATATAATAGGCTACACTTAAAAGTAGTAACTAACTATATAGAAAAAAAGGACAATTTCAAAAAGGCTATCAAAATGAAAAGAGCAAGACATGGTACTAAACCACAAGCAACTATTAAGCTTAATGAAATTAAAATACTAAACGAAAAAGTTTGGGATGTAGAAGTATCAGAAGAAATTGACGAATTAGTTTGGAAGATCAGTAAGGATATAAGTAATAAATTAAATAGACCTGTATCAGATAGAAAGTTAATAGAGTCCTCTATAATACTTCAAGGTTATGCACTACTTAATAAGAGGGGTAAGGTAGAGCCTAGAGATTTAAAAGTTTTAGAATACTATCTATGGGAATCTCCAGAGGAAATACAAGTTATAAGGGAAATAATAAAAGCTAATTCTGATAATCCTTTAAAGGAAAAAGTTATGGGAGTTAAGTCACTTGTAGTAGAACAATTAGAAGATGCTTACTCAATGGTAGATAGTGAGGATACAAGGGCAAAAAATAAAACATTTAGTAAGACAGAAAAAGAACTACTGAATCTACATTCTGAACTAGAAAGTCTCAAAGATACTATTAAAACTGATGAAGATAATAGAATTATTGATAAAATGCTTGTAGAATTTGAAAATCTGTATAAAGAACTTAATGAGAAGTTTGGATATACGTATACGTCAATTGGTGAAATGAAAGAAAGAATGGGGATTTAATTATAACTAATTTAAAATATAATGAATATACTTTGAAACTATATAAAGGGGAAGGTTAATTATGTTTATACTTCTATGTGGCACTATCTTTACAATTTTAATGCTTAAAGCTATATTTAATACTTCTAAAATAAAATCATTAAATAGCGAAAATGATAAAATTATTAAAGAGATATTATTAAAAGAAAGTAAGCTTTACCTTTCTTTAGCTGTATTTATCTTTATATTTATGATATCTGTATCTTATTATATTGATACAAAAAGTGAATCTTACGATAAAAGTATTTTATATGTTGAAGGTACGTTGGTAAGTGTAATCAAGGAAGATAATTTTATATTTCATGATTATTATTTAAAAATCAAGTCAGAGAAAAAAGAAAATCTAATTAAGATTGATAGAGAACAATACCTGCTATATAAAGATAATGTAAATAAGAAAATATATGTAATAAAAGATAATACTTTAATTGATATTTTTGAAAATCCAGATGAGTTTCAAGAAAGTCTCACTAAATTAAAGAAGTCTGGAAGAGTTGTTGAAACAATTTAAATAGAAATATGGTTAGTTATTATATTTGATATAATTTATGAAAAATGATACAATTTATATATATACAACAAATAAATACAAAAAACCGAGCATATATTTGTATCGGTGGCATTTATCAAATTTAATAATAGGTTAGATTATCTATTATTACACGTTTTAAAAATGGAATAGCAATTTTTCAACTCTTTAGAGATATTTTTATATCTTTCAAAGGGTTTTTTTATTGCTAAATTTATCAAATGGTATAACAATTTTAAAATTGAAAGGGGAACTTTTAAAATGAATCAAAAGTATTATCAGATAAACATTGAAGGCGAATTAATAAACATTGATTTATCCAATCATTCTCTTAAAAGATGTGAAGAAAGAGGTATATCTAAATATGAAATATATTCTCTTATTCTAAAACTTGGAGAAAATTTACTTGATTTACGTAATGGTGAACAATTTGCTATCGTAGATAAAGAAACTGGAGTTGGAATAGTTAATCAAATAACTGCTGAATATGGAGAAATTTTTATAACTGTTATTACTGCTATACATAATGACAACATTTGGATTAGCAAAGGTACAAAAGTACTTAATGTAAATGAGGTATATGAATGTATAGCGTAGTTTATTAAATGTAACTAATAGAAATAAGAAATTATTAAATGAAAGGTGTGTTTATTACATGAAACTACTAACCAAGTCAATTAAGAGGAAATTACCAGAATTATATTCAACTGAGAATATAGAAAATCCATGTATCAGAGTTAAATTTTTTGATGCATATGGTAGTTATAGATGGTATGTTCTTGAGGGTGAAGAACAAGAAAATGGAGACTTTCTATTCTTTGGTTTAGTTGATAGTGGCAGAGATCAAGAATTAGGCTACTTTAGACTATCAGAATTAAAATCTATTAAATATTTAGGTAGATACCCAAGAATAGAAAGAGACATGCACTTAAAAGATGGTGAAGTACACTTAAAAGATATAGAAGGTAAGGTTGGTATAGCTGTTTAAACCAAAGAAAGAGATATATTTCTCTTTCTTTGGTTTATTAACTGAAAGGTGTGTTTATAAAATGAAAAATAACTATGTTCAAAATTATCAAATGGATTTTATTAAAACTGACATATTGAATATGAAAATATCTGAGACTAAAGGGAATAAAGATAAATACTTTTATGAACTACTCCCAATATTAGAAGAAAAACTTAAAACAATAGAAGGTCATGCAGTAAGTGATATAAACTCTTTTAAAAATTCTATTTTAAGTTATGTTTTTTCAAATTGTATTTCTAAAGGTATTCATAGAGAAATGACTGTTGAACAAATGTATCAATATGAATACAAAAAAAGTGGAATGGATAAAAAGGGAATAATCTTAAATGGTAAATACTTTTATGAAGGTAGTTATATAGCTTTAAAGCAGTATCTAGGCAATATAGAGCTATATGTAAAAAGCATATCTAATAATTCTATTATCATAGAACATAGATTCAATGCAGATATATTTTTAAAAGAATATAAAACCATTGAAAGTTTAGAAAATGATATGTGGTCCAAAAAAGATATAGAGGATCTTTTTAAAATAGAACTTAGCAAAGTAGATGAAAAGAAATTGATATATTTAAATAGACTATTGTGGAAAGTTAATGTTAACTTTGATAAACAATTTATATCTAAAGTAAATATGTTTGCTGAAAAAGTAACAAAAGAGTCTAGAGCAAGAGCTAAAAAAATAGCGAATTCTTTGAGTGAACATGAACTTATGGATTATATATCAAAAAGTCTTTATAATCGATTATGGGATAAAGATATTTTTGATAATAAAAAGGAATGTATCAATAAGCTAAAATATCAGTTTTCATTATCTGGTCAAACTTTAATTGATCCTTTATATAATCACTTTTCTATAGGATTCCTTAACTTCGATAATTCTAAGCTTTCTATAACTTTAAAAAGTGAGAATTCAAGAGAGTTTGATTATAGCTACTCAAAATTATATGAGTATATTAAAAAATATAACCACAATAATAATCAAATATCATTTTCTCATTATTTAATGTAAAGGTTAATTTCAGTATTTCAGTTTAATTATCATAAAGAGATTTATTTCTCTTTCAGTATCTAATATATTAATCGGCTTTATACAAATATAAACAAAAAAATAATTTATCAAATGAAATGAATTACTTAATAAATGGAAGGAGCGTTTAAAAAATGAATAATTCATACAAAACTTTTAAAAAATATGAGGTTAAAGCAGAAAGTCTTATAGACTTCATGAATACTTACTATAAAAGAGATAGATTTTATGGTAGAGGTAAAGAGTATGCAAAAAGCCTTATTAATAGCTATAAACAAGAGTTAAACCAAAATGGATATGTTTTCATTTCTCAACATGATAATATTACTGGGGAAGTGGTTTCATATTACAAAAAATAATGGATTCAAATTGAATCCATTATTTTTTTATGTATTTTAATTGTATATATACAAGTTATAGCTTGTTAGAGTTATGTTTTTATGATATAATTTAATTAGTGATAGACGTATCAGGAGGTGATTAGAATATGTTTAATATTGACGAAATTTTAAGTAACTATCCAGAAAATATAGATTCTAATAAAATCAAGAAGTTTGATACAACAATAAATCATACTAGAATGGAAAATTTAATCTATAAAGAAAAGAAAAAAAGTCTAGATGAAATGTATCGTGGAATAGACTATACAATCAGTGATATAGAGGAAAAAGCTAGTGAAAAGCTATCAAGTTTTAAATTTTTATCTCAAGACATTTTTAATATGTTTTACAAAGTTAATATTAGTGATAGAAAAAAAGAAGATTTATCTACTAATGCAAAAAAATTTAATAAACAAATAATTCAGAATATAAAGGAAAATCAAGATTATGGTGCATTAAAGATGCTTACAGAGGGTAATGATCTTGAGAGTATAGAAGGTACTAGGGAATTTATAAAACAATTGTATGATAATCTAGATATCCTATTAGAAGATATAACAGGAAATAAAGGTACACTCAAACAATTAGATAAAAAAAAGAAAGCTTTAGAATCAAAACAGAAACAATTAAATAATAACATCGACCTTTACCACCACTTGAAAGGGAAAGAAGGGAATAAAGAAGAATTAAAAGCAGCAGAGAAGAAAATAAAAGCACTACATAGACAAGTAGAAGGAATAATAAAACAAATAAATAAGTTCAATGATATTATAAAATACAAGACTAAAAATAATAGAGATAAAATAGAAAATAGAATAGATAATGCTTTGAAAAATTCATTGATTAAAGTTCAAGAGGTTAAAGACACCCTAGAAATATGGGGTACAGAAAATGGTACACCACAAACTATGGAAGGAAAGACTAAACTAATAGAGAAAATAAAGAAAAATCCATTATTTTTAAATATAGCTAAAGAATTAGGTAAACTAAGAAAATTAACAAATTCAAGTATCAATAAAAAATATACAATAGGAAGAGGAAAAAAGATAGGTATAGAATATGGTAATAATTTAAATAAAATATTGCCTTCAGAACTTGTTTTACTTGCAAATAAAGAAACTAAACCTATATTTTATAAAAAATATGTGGAGAAAAAACTTAAGCAATATAAAGAGAAAAAAGAAATATTTGTAGGTAGAGGTCATGTAATATTTATGGCAGATGAAAGTGGCTCTACCTCTGGAAATAGAGCAATCTGGACTAAGGCTTTAGCAATATCACTTATGGGTATATCAGTTAAAGAGCATAGAAACTTTGCGTATATCCCATACGATACGAGAGTAGGTAATATACAACATGTTAATAATACTAATTACTCAGAGGATATTGTTTTAGCGATAGCGAATAGTTACCTAGGTGGAGGTACAAATTTCACTGAGCCTATTAAGATAGCATCTAAATTGATAAAAGACAATAGATATGAAAATGCAGATCTAGTTTTTGTAACTGATGGCCACGCAACTATAGATAGCAATGTATTAGATTATTTCAATACATTAAAAAAAGAAAAGAAAGTAAAATGTGTAGGTATATTACTAGATAAAAGTAGAATAGGTAAAGCTTCTGATAAAACTATAAAGAAATTTTGTGATAAAATTTATAAGACTTCTGAAATATCAAATGAAAAAATAGCTCAAAAATTAATGAATCAAATAATATAACTTTATTTATCAAGTTTTATAAAGGAGATTAAATATGACTAATGTAATGTTTGATAAAATTTATAGAGAAAAAATACAAAATTTTATTGATAAGAGAATGTATACTTATGATATTAAAGATATATTGAAAGGTTATAATGATTATAAAAGAGGATGGTATGTTAGCGTTACTATGAAAGATTGTATCACTCATTTAGAAACCCCTATAAAAAAGATACTAGAGTTAGATATCAATAAAAATTATACATATAATAAAAGTAAAGAGAACTTTACAAATACAAATGAAGGAGATTAGTAATGATAAGAAATCAAGTTGATAAAAGCATGAATTTAAAGATAAAAAAACAGAAAAAAAGATATAGGAGATAAAATATGAAATATTATAATGAAGGTGCTTTAAAAAGTTATCATATCGTAGTAGAGGGTGATAGAAAGTCTTTATGTGGTAAAAAAATAAATCTTAATGAACTTGGTCATAGATTAGGTAATAATTTATTTAGTTCTTTGCTATGCAAAAAGTGCAAAAAGATATCAGATAGTAAAGTTAATAATACAGGAGGGTTTTAAATGAATAATGATGATAAAAGGGAAATATTAGAAATTCTCGTAGGAGAAAAAGTGTATTCTAAATATGGTGAGTTAAAAATAAACAATTTTTCAACTTCTGGAGAATTTGTTTATTTAAAAAAAGATGATAATACTACTTATCCTATAAAAATTCAAAATCTAATTATTAATGATGATTTATTAGATAAATATAAAGAAAAAATTAATAAAGACTATAATTTTAATATAGTAGCTTAATTTAAAGTTAAATATATTATTCAAGAAGATATAAAATGAGTATTTCAAACAAATCATTTTATATCTTCTTGAACTTTTCATAATAATTGTTATAAGATAATCAAAATGCTAATTAGAATACTGAACACATCTTTATTATTATTATTATATGATAAAGTTACATGGACTTGTTGATAACTTTATAAAAATATAAAAAATCATAATAATTTATATATTTTATACACAATTATTCATACTAAATAATAATATATTTATAATTTAGTTTATTATTATAGAATATAAATAATATTAGACATAACAAATAGACAACTGAATATCACTTGTCTAAAAACATTAATTAAATTAAAATTTTTATATTAATTATATATTTGAGTTATATATTTTGAAACGTTTTATTCCAATCTATTGTATATGGCTTGTCCCTATCTTGATCAAAACCAAAAGCTAGTGCAAACTTAGTTAATACATTTTCTAATTCTTGACCTATAAGATAGTTTTCAAAACATTTTTTAAAATATTGTTTTGGGTTATATATTTTTTCATTAAAATTAATCAATCTATCTGATATATTAGATAACAATGGCACTACCCTAGAAGGTGCTAGACTTATAGAGTTTATGAATTTCTTTAAATCTTTTAATATGCTAAAGCTATCTCTTTTGAAATATTTAAAATCAATATTAATTTTTTCTTTTTTTGTATGTAGTTGGACATTATCTGATGATAATTCATGTATTAAATTATTTAAGTCTTTTATAATGTAAGATTTAACTGTATTATCTATATTTGAAATCCATAGCTTACTATAAGCTAAGAAATTTATAATATAAGTATGGATTTTAAATGTTCCTTTATTAGTTCTTACTCTTTTGACAGTTATTAAAGGTAATCCATTGAGTTTAACCTTTTCCAGTAACTTCGTATTCTTACTTACAGTCTGTCTTGTAACATTCATACATCTAGCTATATAATTTTGAGATTTTCCATCTACTATCCCTTTTTCATTGCTTAAATTAGCTAATACCTGTAATAACCTAGCTGGTACAGGTTTTAGATTTAATCTTAATTGGCTATAGTAATTATATTTATTTATTTTTTTATTATACACAAAAAATCCTCCCTTGATTTACAAAAAGCAAACCTAGAAAGAATTCCTATTGTTCTTTTTATTTATATTATAAAAATCTAGTATTTCTTGTTGATTAAAACACTACATCTGTGGTATAATAATTATAAATGAAAAAGAACTTAATAAGTTTTCTTTGAGGTGAGATATTTCTGTGGCGGCCAAACCATTCAAGAAATATCTCTTTTGCTTTTTATATTTATTTTTAAATTATTTTTAAAACATCAAACCATAATTATTATAAATATTCGACATAAAAAAATAAATTCCTTTATTTTTTATATATTTTTTTAATAAAAATCAACTTGTATTAATTATTTTAATACAAGTTGATTTTTATTTCAATACTAAAATATATAAATACACTATATATTATTAAAACTAAACATATATATTGTATTATAAATCTATAAATGTTATAATCGTATTAAATAATGGTAAGGGTATATGAACAATATATAGGAAAGCTTATCTAAATGCCCAAAATATGAAATATTGCCTAATAATAATTAGTACATAGAACGTAACCAAAAAAGTAATAAGGAGATAAATTATGTTATATAGAGAATATTGCTCAGAGCCAACAGATTCATATAATGGAATTTATAATACTATTGAGAAGGAAAGAAAGATTTTTATAGATGGGAATTTTAAAAATATAAAAAGTATTAAAATGCCGATGATAGGCGAAAAGATTAAAGTTAATGTATTACCAAATAATAATCACAAAAATAGAGAATATATAGGTATAGTTATTGATAAGCAAAGTAAAGATCATATTTTAGTTAAGAATATCAAAACAGGTTGTAAAGAAAACTTTTATGCAGTAGATAAAGTTATTAACGATGTAAATATCACTGTTATAAAAGCAAATATTTAAAACTTATTAAATAAATAAATGGAAAGTAAAAGCCTTAATGATTTTTACTTTCCATTTATTTATTTAACATACTATCCATTGTTTAAATAAAAGCTATGAGTTGTTAATATACAAGTAATATGATATAATATATATAACAAAAGTAATTAGTTAAATGAATGGAGGGTTTTAAATGAATAGTAATTTTGTAGCCATAAACAGTAATGTTGAAGGAAATAATATAATTGGAAAGTTAGTTTATTATACAATTGGTGAAACAATGCTAAATGAAAAAGAAGTATTTAATATATTAGATGATTGTGGAATTTCTAAAGATATAGTAGCTAAAAAGCATACTAGTACACAAGCTTTCAAAACTGCTACTAAAAAGATACAAAAGAGAGGAATATTATTGTCAGACCCAATGACAGGAGATATTAATAAATATCATTTAATAGTTGAAGATAATAAAACAGAAGACAATGGAAATTTATGGGTTAGGGAAATAAAACTTGAAAAAGTTAAAGAAAGAAATAATAACTATACATACATGGGGAATTTTATATATGATAAAGTAACAGATAAAGCAAGTTACAGTTTAAACTCTGCCACTATGAAAAGTGTAGGTTACGATATAACTAAACTATGCGACTATGCTATGGAAGAATTCGAGAGAGAGGCTCATGGATTTAATAAGAATAGATTAAATAATTTTATGACTAAGTATATGAAAGAGATTTTAGATGGTTCTTCAGTAAAAATACGTGCTAAAGTTTGGTTTGTACCTATTTATAAAGCAAATGAGTTACTAAAACTAGAGAATTTTATAGAAATTTTAAGCAAAAAAAATACCGAAGATGGTACAGTTGAGATAATGAGTATTCCATTAATGCATGAAGAAAAATATGTTGAGAGATATACTAGAGAGTTTCATAATACTGTAAATTTTGAACTTAATGAAATATATAAACATATAAACAGAATAATGAAACAGGAAAATTCTAGACCAGAAACTATGGATACTTGGATACAAAAAGGTAAAAGTGTTTTAGAAAAAAAGCAAAAATATGAGAAAGTATTTAAAAGAAATTTTGAAGTGATGGAAGAGGATATGGAGATTTTAAATAGACAATTACAAGAACTAGAAATAAGAAAAGAAAAGAGGACAAAAGAAATTGAAAAAAATAAGTAAAAATACCATAATAAAATATTTTGTATTTGAAGTTAAAAATACAGATGGAGAAAAGTTCAATGTATCTTCAGCATTTCCCAAGAATATAGAAGAATATTGTAGAAGATGCAATTTGAAGATAAATAAAATTATTACTAGTTCATCAGATAGAAATTATATAAGGAGTATAAGTGATGAAATTTGATACTTCATCACTTATAACTCATAATACTGATTATATAAAAGTTATAGCTTTAATCACAATGGTAATAGATCATATATCTGTGTTATTTTTCCCTAATATTATAATACTAAGAATAATCGGTAGAGTTTCATATCCCCTAATTGCATATCTTATAGCATTAGGATATCAAAGAACTTCTGATTATAAATCCTATCTTACAAGACTTATATTATTTTCTTTTGTTTCTGCTATTCCTTATTACTATTTTTCAGAAGGTATAAATGTGATCTTTACTCTATCATTTGGGTTAATGACTATTCATTTTTATAAGAAAAATAAAAAAGTTATATCCCTTTTATTAATTATACTAGCCGAGATGTTAAGATTTAGTTATGGATGGTATGGAGTTTTAATGATATTATTTTTTAATATTTTTATAGAACATCCTAAGAAATTTATTTTCTCATTATTCATATTAAACTTGATATATCTGATAATCCATAATTCATATATTCAATTTTTTTCTATGGCAGCCCTTATATTTTTATTTTTGAAATTTGATAAAAAGATAAGATTATCTAAACATTTGTTTTATTGGTTTTATCCATTACATCTATATATTTTACTTATTATTAAAAAAATTATTATATAGGAGGATTTAATATTATGAAAGTTACGTCAAGAGTTGTTTTTATAAAAGGCAAATATAAAGGAAAAACAGGAACTATAATAGATTACAAATACCCAAGAGTATATGTAGAGTTAGATCATAATTTAGATTGGGTAGAATGTAAATCAAATAAGTTGTTAGAAATAGATGACATAACAAATATAGGAAACATTAAATTTAAAAAGAATATGAAAATATATGATGTAAACCTTAATAAAGTTGGAAAAATACTTGATGTATATAAAGAAAACAAGGAAATTCATAAAGTGAAATTTGAATGTGGTAAAATAATAGAATATACTTTAAAAGAAGATATAAATTTTATTATACTAGAGTAAATAAAGGGGTTAAGATAATGAAACAAAATAATTCAAAAGAAAAACATAATAACATTTCTAAATACAGAAAAAAATTAGGGTATACACAAAAAGAATTTGCAGAAAAACTGGAAATTACACAACAAGCACTTAGTCAAATTGAGAATGGGAAATTGAAAATCAATATTAATATAGTTGAAAAAATATTAAAAGAGTTTAAAAGTGTGACTTTTGACGAGTTACTAAAAACTAATAGAATGAGTATATATATAACTAAAGATAATCAAGAACTACTTAAGCAATATTCAAAAGAAATAAAAGGGAATCTAAATTATACAATAAGTGAGCATGAATTATATACTCTGACAATAAATAACTTAATTAAATTAGCTTTAGATAGTAATATAAAAGATATAGAAACTAAAGGTTTAATAAAAAAATAATAAGATATTATAGTTTAATTAAAGGAGCTGATTTATTGTTTCAGTCATGTAGCTTTGAAAGTTTAAAAAAAATTATGGAAGATAACTTAGAAGAGAATTTATATTTCAAGAAACCAAAAATTACTATTACAGATATGAGTGATAAAGAAGAAAGTTATACTTTTGTACAATTTAGATTTAAAGATAATACATTAAAAATTCCTCAGTTATATTTAAGTAAAAAAAATACAGGTACAGGGACTAAAATCCTAATATGGCTTGAAGAATTTTGTATTAATAATGGAATTACTAAAATACAATTAAAAAACATTTGGAAAAGAGGTACAAGTGAATATAGTAAAGAAATGCATAATATAATAAAAAAACTAGGTTATGAAGTAATTGAAGAAAGTAATACACATATTAATTGTGAAAAAACTATAATTTAATAGTTTGCTTAATTCTAAAATGTTAGATATGTTATATCTAACATTTTATTTAATTTTACAAAACACTTATGTTGTGTTATAATCTATTAGGAAATAATTTTTATAAGTAGGTGAGTGGAGTGAGTGATATATTAGAAACTGATATTAAATTTATAGAAGATAAAAGAAAAGATTTAAACTTACCAAAACCTCAAGATTTTGAAGAAGGAAGAATTAAACCAGAAGATATTGAAAAATTATTGGAATTAGTAAAATTACCTTTTAAAGAAGGAAGTACATCAAATAGTTATACAGGCTATTCATCTAAAGGAATAAAATATTTATTGCAATTGAATAGACTGCAGCAAATATTTGGCAATACACATATTAAGATAGAACATAAAGTAATAGATAAAAAATTAGTTGAAAGCAAAGACCCGAATAAAAATGATATGTATTATTATAAAACATATGTAGAGATTCAAATAGGAAACTATACATTATACACTGACTCTGATAACATTCCTAAAACTAATTTTGTAAGTTATTATACTGTTGAAGGAATTGGTTGGGGTAAGGCAGTAGACGAAGGAACTGCAGAAAAAAACTCTAAAACTAATGGAATTAAAGATGTTTGCAAATACATGGGTATGCTAAGAGATATATATTTACAGGATAATGATGATAGTGATAGCAACTATAATGAAGGACTTCAAGGGGAAATACAATTATTATCACAACCAAATATATATCCTAGTGGAACAATATACTTAAAGAGTACAGCTAAAGATATAAATAAAAACAAAAATATTGAAATTATAATATATAGAAATAATAATTATAATGAAAAAGAACATAAGAGTATGATTCAAATGTTAGAAAAAAATAGAACTCATTTAATTAAAGGCAAAAATTTAAAAGTAAATTACTTAGAAAATAAATATCAAAATAGAGAACAATATATAATTCAGAAAATAAATTAAATGAATTAAGTATCTTAACAAATATAAGACCTAACCAATCTTATATTTGTTTTATATATAAATAAAGGGAGGATTTATAAATGGAAAGGTATAATAATGAGCTACCAGAACAATTAGTATTTGCAGAACAACCACGATACAATGATATGCAGATGTTAAGAAAGCTAAAAAGAGCAAAGGAGAAGGATGAAGTTCTAACAGGTGAATGTATTAAAGCTACACATAATGGTGATTTAATAATAAAGCTATCTCCGAATTTAGAAGGAATAATTCCAAGGAATGAAATAACTTATATAATTGAGAAAGATGGAAAAGTACATAAGGCACAGGCTCAGAAGAAAGTGTTCTTAGATGTCAATTTTAAAGTTACAGAAATTATAGAAGGTGATGAGTTAAAAGATACAAAGGTTTATTTATCTAGAAAAAGAGTAGTTGAAGATATAAGAGATAAATATAGAGAAGAATTAAAAAAAGGACATTTAGTACAAGGAGTAGTAATAGGAATAGCTGATATTGGTGCATTTATAGACATTGGTGGGGACGTTATTGGAATATTACCAAAGGCATTTATATGTAAAGTATGGATAGATCATCCTAGTGAAAAACTAAGAGTTGGTGATTCCGTAGATGTTGTTTTAAAAGATGAAATAGGAGAAAAGAATAGTGAAGAACTATTAATAACATTTACTAGGAAGCCACTATTTAAAAAATGGAATGAGATAGATAAAGAGTTTAAATTAGGAGATGTAGTCAAAGGTAGAATTAAAGATACTCGTGGTGCAAATGGTAGCGGTATATTTGTAGAAATAAGTGACGATTTTGAGGGCTTAGCTAATTATACAAATAAGAGATATAGTTATGGAGATTTAGTAAGAGTTAGGATAGATAATATAGATAAAAAAAGAGAAAAAATGAAGTTAACTATTATAGATTAATATAATTTAATAAAAACTTATAAAGGAGATCAAGAGATGGATACATTACTTAATAAAGATTCAGATATAATTGTAACTAAATCTCCTTTTTCCTCTTGTGAAAATGAAAAAAAAAATTTAGTTCAAGTAAATAGACATTGCACATTAAAATATGTAGAGGAAATGATAATACGTGGAGATATAAGTGGAATAGATTTTGACATATTACAATCGTTATATGAATTAGAATTTGCTACTAGTAGAATGATAACACAACATATAAATTTAAAAGGAATAGAAATACCTCAAACAAAAATACAAAATAGAATTAAAGTGTTAAGAAAACATTTACTAATATCAAGTTTTTATTGCTCTAATGGAGATAAAGCTTTAAATACTAAATATCATTGTATAGAAAGATGGGGTTGTAAGTTACTTAATAGTAGGGAAATATCAACAAACAATTGGAAACCATTTGATAGTGCAAGACCTTTATCAATTATGAAAAGAATACTAGCTCGAAATCAAGTGCTATTAACTTTACAAAGTAAATTAGATAATATAGAAGAATTTAATCTCAATAAGAGTTATAGACTACCTCTGATGTCAAATAATTTAAGGCCACACTTAGAAATTAAACTTAAAAATAGTACTGGTGAGATAGAGACAATATTTTTTGAGGTTAGTAGATTAAGTGATGGAGGAGTAGAAAAAACACTTGAGAGAATAAAATTATATAAAGAATTTATTAATAATTTCAAACCTACACCTGAGTTAATTAAACCACCACAAGTTGTACTAGTAGGTGAAGATGATAGTCATTTATTTAATTTATTTAAAAACATTTTAGCTAATAAAATAAAACTAGATAAATCACAAATTTTATATACAAGTGATTTACGAATAATTACTAGTGATATAAATAGAAGCCTAATAAGATTTAATTTAATTAAAGATGGGGATAAATTAAAGTCAAAAATAGAAGAATTAAACTACATTCTTTTCAGATAAAAGAAAGGGTATACAAATTTGTATACCCTTTCTTTTATTATAAATACCCTTTCCCAACATTTGCTAAAATTAATTTATTGAATTAAAATAAATTATTGATATAATTATAATAACTAGTAAAAAAATGTTTACAAAAATTTACCAAATTACTAAATATAAAAAATAAAAAAATTTATATATTAATGAAATCAATATTCGGGGGATGAAAAAAATGACTCAAAGATACAAAATTATAACACCAGATTATTTACCTAATAATATAAAAGTTATTAGGGAAACAAGGAATTTGTCTTTAAAAAAGATGTCCGAGAAATTAAATATTGATGAAGACTTTCTAAGACTAGTTGAAAATCAAGAAAAAAATTTATCTGGTAAATCTACAATAAAAATTATGAAAGAATTTAATCTAACATTTTATAAATTATATGATATAAAAGACAATGTAATATGTAATGTTACTAATACATTTGATAATATATTAGAAACAACACTAGAATTTGAGCCAGAAGAAATTCTAAATAATGAGTTACATAAAAAGTTATTGAATAATAAGGTTGTATCTAAAGAAATAGTATTAGATGATACAAAATCACTTAAAGAGAATAATTTATTAAATGAAAGTATAAAAAAAGTATCAAATGAAAATAAAGTAAAAGGTAATTATCACGATTTTGAAGTTAAGAATATCTTATATGAAAATAATAAAATTTTCTTAAACTTAGATATAATATACAAAGAAAAGAGAACTGAAAAAAAAGAGTTTGATATACATATGGTAGATAATTATTTAAATGAAGGAAACTTAAAGTTAGCAAAAATGCTTGAATATAGAGGTTTTCCAGATAAAATAATCACCATAGAGAAAAAAATAGATAATAAGAAAATAAAGTTAAGAGACAAACATATTGAATTGGATAAAAAGTATAAGATACCAGAAGATAATGATGTTAATTTTTTTGAAGAAACAAATATACTAAAATTATCTGATAATAGAGTAAAGTTAGTTTATGATGGTGAAACAATAAAAAGTGTAAAATTTAAAGTTGTAAAACCAGAAATAAACTGTGTAAAAGCAATTAGAGTATTGTTAAATAAAAGTTTAGAAGAAATGCACGAAAGCTTAGGTTTAAGCTATAATGGGTATATAAACTTAGAATCTAGAAATCACAAAATATCTACTAAAACAATGTGGAGATTAGTAAATAAACTAAATATACCATTAGAATTAATTATAAATGTAGATGAGTATTATGATATATTTTGTAGTTAAAATTTAACATTGAAAAACTAAAACAATAGATATATATTGCATGATATAATTAATGATGATATAATTATTAGTGTAAATTGTAAAAAAAGAGGGAATAACCCGTAACTATCTTATAGATTTAAGATAGTGTTATTTTCAAATGGTTAGGACTATAGATTTAGCCTATATCATTATTTAATATTTTGAGAGTATGTTTTTCAAATTTAAAAATAGTTTTACAAAACAATTTAAAATTTAATTTAACAAATTATATATAGATTTTTCAAATCCTTTAAGAGTTTCTGCAAATATGTAGAATTTCCAAAGGATTTTTTTATTTGCATATAAAATCTATAGGTAAAAGAAAGGAGCTTTTCAATGAAAATATTAGTAGATTCAAAAACTTTAAATGTAATAAATTTAAAAATACATTAAAAAAGTTCATGGATTTTAGAAGGGGGACCCCCTTCTAACTATATTAGAGTACTAATCAGGGTAAAGCCCTTCTAGTTATTATTTTACTTTAATAACTTATAGCTTATCAAATGAAGTGTTATCTTTAAAAATGAAAGGTGTGTTTGCAAATGGAAAAAATAACAGTTGCTAATTTTAGAGAGGTACAAAAAAAGTTACAGGCAGAGTTTGATCTTGAAGATATTGAATTTAGAATAGGTGCTAGGAAACAAGATAATTCAAAAGGTATTGCACTAGTCTATGTTTCAAATAGAGCGATACAAAATAGATTAGATGATATATTCTCTCCATTTGGTTGGAAAAATGAATTTAAAGAAATTAATGGTGGAAAATCAAAATTGTGTGGAATATCAATAAAGGTATATGATCATGATGATAATAGCCATTGGTTAACTAAGTGGGATGGTGCTGACAATACCGAATTCTCCTCAACAAAAGGTGGACTCTCCGATTCTATGAAACGTTGTGCAGTTCAGTGGGGAATAGGTAGATACCTTTATAATATGCCTAAACTATGGGTAGAAATTAAACAAACTGGTAAAAGCTATAATATTATTGATTCCGAACTAGAGGAATTAAAAAAATTTGTTCAAGGAGCCCCTAGTAAATTTGATTGGTTAAGAAAAAATTCTTCAACTAAAAGTAACTCTACAAAAAAGAAAACAGATACCTCAAAAAAGAAGAATAATAATAACTCCAAAAAAGAAAGTCGCAAAACTACAAAAGCTAATAAAAACGTTAGTAATAAGAATCCAAATTTTAATAATTCTGTTTTAAATAAATCACAAAAAGGAATTATAAGTGATCTGATTAAACAAGTATCAGAAAACAAAAGACAACCTATGGATTCTGTAGAAAGTTTGTTGCTTAAAGAGTTAGGAGTAAAAAGTATAGATTTTATACCTAAAAATAGTATGACAGAATCTATGAATATTCTTAAAAAATTAATAACTGCTTAATTAAAGAGGGAATTGACCCTCTTTAATTATAACTATAAACAAGTAGTACAAATAAAAACAAAAAAAGCTTATCAAATGTAATATTAATTTTAAAAATGAAAGGAGATTAAAAAATGAGTAATTTAGCTTATAAAATTGAAAACAAAAAAACTTTAGACGAGGTAATAGATATTCTACAAGAAGATTGGGATAATAATTATGATATTAAATGTTATGAAATAGATATTGATAATCTTCAGTATCTCAATGTTAATTATTTAGTTATACCTAACATTCAAGAAAATGGAGTTGTTTCAAGTCCATTCGATAACTTACTTATACTGAAATTATTTGAAGGAACTATGGCAATAGAATTTTCTTATATTGATGATAGTAATATTGTAGAAGTACCTTCTGATGATATATCTAAAGAATTTTTCACATTTGATAAAGAATATTATTTAAAGTGTAGTAACAGTTTATCAAATTTAGTAAGTAGCTTATAAACAATAAATAAATTAAATCATAATATATCTGAATATAAGTTTATTTAAAGGTTAAACCTTGTTATTTAGATATTGCATAATAAAAGGACTAATAAAAATTTTTATTAGTCCTTTTATTATGTTGACTATTTACTATCAATATGTTATCATTACATTAAGAAGTATCAAATGAGTATAAGTGAAAGGGGTTTTATTATGGAAAATATGTTTACAGAAAATTTAAAGAAGCTCAGAAATGAACGTAATTTAACACAAGGAGAATTAGCACAAAAAATTGAAGTTAGTAGAACTACTATAGCTAGTTATGAACAAGGATGGGGGAGACCATCACAAAAAAGTATGGTAAAGTTAGCAGAGTTTTTTGATGTAAGCATTGAGTATTTAAAAGGAGCAACAATTCCTGATGAAACTAAAGAAATAGTAGAGTCGAAAAATAAGTATTTTGATATTAGTAATCATCTTAATATATTAATATCAATAATGGAAGATGAAGAACGAATAATTAAAATTAAAGAAGAAGAATTAGCAGAAAATAAAAGAGAATATATAAAAGATTCTCTAAAGTTGATGCAAACAATATTAGAGAAGTTATAAAAAAGAAAAATATTTTTCCAATGATATAAAATCATTATCAATTAAAAGTGTTCTATCAAGACAATTGCAGCATCTTATTATGACTCAAGAGCAATTAGATTATTTGGGAAAGTAATACGATCAAGACAAATACTAAAGGTGAAATAATAAAACTCTACATAAAAATTATATAATTTTTATGTAGAGTTTTATTATAATTCTTATGAAAGATAAGCAATCTATATATTGTTTTTACACAATTAAACTGATATAATTAATATATATATACAACAAATAAATACAAAAAACTGAGCATATATTTGGTCGGTGGCATTTATCAAATTTAATAATAGGTTAGATTATCTATTATTACACGTTTTAAAAATGAAATAGCAATTTTT